>JAHFAA010000230.1 GCA_023250775.1 Bdellovibrionales bacterium | reverse complement strand
AAAACTATTCACTCACCTTCGCCGATCTGAACTTGGTCAACAATTTAAATTTTTCCTTTGAGCAGGAAGGTGTTTATCGTTTAGTTGGCCCAACCGGCCGAGGCAAAACTCTTTTCTTACTCTCCTTGATCCAGCTTATTTCTCCCCAATATTCCAAGCTAGAGCTGGAAGGCCGGGCCTGTTCGCAATTTACTTCGGAAAGTTGGCGCACCAAAATTCTCTATTTGCCACAAACACTCTCCCTTATGGGCGAAACGGTGAACGAGACCTTTAAGCAGGCCTTCACGCTGAAGGCCAATCAAACAAAAAAATTAGACGAGCAAAAGCTCGATCACTATCTTCAATTTCTAGGTCTTGTACCGACACACTTTCTCGCTCAACCCGTCACCGGTCTTTCCGGTGGCGAATCGCAAATCGTTGCGCTCCTTCGCGCTCTTTTACTCAGACCGCAGATTATCCTCGCCGATGAAAGTTGGAGTGCCATGGATACCAATTTGAAGCAAAAAATGATGACGCTCTTGAAGCGCGAATTAGGCGATGCTTTCCAGGCGTTGGTCTTCGTCACACACGACGACACCACTTACTTTGAGCAACAGAAAAATTTTGATTTAAGTTTTGGGATCTAAGACCTATTTTCCACCGCCGCCACCGGCCACGCCCCCCAACGCAATTTTATTTTCCCGCATCAAAATTTGAAGCTCATCAAAGGTAAAAAAGATTTCCTTTTCTTTGTCGATCTTCAAAACGCTGGGATACACGAACTGGTGTTTTTTATGTCGGAAAAATGTTTTCTTGTTTTCAATCCGAAATTTTGAAACTTTTAGCTTCACTCCCTGAGAAATCACCGCCGCATCAACCTGGGCGCAAAAAATAAATCCAATAAGGAGGGTCGCTCTAGCGAACAGTGCCATGGCCACTCCCCTCTTTGTGCTCAAGCTCACTAGGCCACGCAACCTCTGATTTCGCCCAGGAAATACTGTCATCCATGGCACACTCAGTGGCAGTTGGTCGCGCCTTGGCCTTCATTCCGCAAGCAACCGCCATCTTGGTTTCAATCATTCCGCAGTTACACAGCAAAGTTGCCAGCAATAATGTATTGGCCTTTTTTTCATCCTTCATCACCTGTTCGTTCTCATACCGGCAGGAGCATTTTTGTAAAATTTCCTTCGCGGTTTCATGCAATCCACTCTCGGCCGCGGGCCCCGAAGGCAGAAAAAGCAGCGCCACCATTGCGAAAAAGAGACTTTTCAACACTTTTTTCATTGAGATTTTCGTCCTTGAGCTATTTTCTCCGAATGGCCAACTCTTTAATATTATTGATTTAACAGGCAAAATTTTCCGACTAATTGGCTTACTAATAAAATGCTCCAACATAAATTCCTAATATTAAAGGACTTTCACTCGATAAGTAATTTGTAACTGGCCACTTAATGGCCCAACACCGAGGGATGAGTATGGTTCGTTTTTCAGAGAATACCCCTGGCAAAGTAACGGCGGAATTCGACAGCAAAGATTTGGATCCGGCCAATGTTCGTCTGATAAAATCTCTGAACACCTTGCTCTTTCAATTGCTGCGAACCACAGAGGAAGCAGAATTTTTTAACAACTCGGCTGAGGTTTTAAGAATGTGTGCCGCCATCATTCAGCAGTCAAAATTCCCCACTGCGCACAAGAGCGACAAAGTGCCTTATGCCCATCAGGCCTTAGAATTTGCCATGGATCTTTTGCAAGAACAAATGCTCAAAGCAAAAATTATCAATTACGACAACTAAGAACGTTTTTCCCGCACAACCGGTTTAATCACTGGACCTTTCTTGATTGGTGCTCCGGTTCTTGCCGCCTCTTCAGTGATCGCCTTTTGTTCCTTGATCGCCTGAATCGTCTGAAAATAAGTATCTTTCCGAAATTTCCTAAACCCAACGTAATCGGCAGGCGTCGTCGGTTGCGCACCTTTTTTATAAAGCGCGATGGTTTTTTTATTCGAACAGTAAGGTTTCATGCCTTTGAGCGGAAGGCCGGTATTGTCCACGCCCATCGCACTCAGCAGCTCTTTTTTCGTGAGAATGACAAAGTTGCCGGGAGCAATTCCTTCAATCGACAATCCACCAACGGCTTCATGGCGAAGCTTGTCGACAGTCATGCCCACACCTTCGCAAAAACTTCTGATATCGCGATTTCGTCCTTCTTCAAAGACAATCTCCAGCCAAGTTTTTCCTGGAAGCTGTTCAATAACTCTGACGATTGCAGGGCGAAGCAGGCCGTCGGCCAATTTCACTCCATGACGAAGTCTCTCAAGCAAGGCCTCAGTCACAGCACCGAAAACTTTGACCTGATAAGTTTTCGGAAGATTGCCCGGTGGATGCATCATCCAATTGGCGACTTCGCCATCGTTGGTGAGGAGGAGAAATCCTTCCGCCAAATAATCCAGACGGCCAACGGGATAAATCCTCTCGGTAATTTGTCCGCAATATTTCATGACAGTATCGCGCCCTTCCGGATCGCTTACCGTGGTCATAACACAACGAGGTTTATGGAGAAGGACATACATTTTGTCACTTCCCATGCTGGTAATGGTTTTGCCATCGACTAGAATCGCATCAACCTCAGGATTTATTTTGGTGCCCAAAACTGTGACGACATGATTATTGACGGAGACTCGCCCCATGGTAATCATCGTTTCCGCCTTACGACGAGAAGTTACTCCACAATCGGCAATGTATTTTTGTAAACGAACGGACTGATCAACACTAGGTTTTTGCTTGGCCACGATCTACCTCCCGGCAGTTCTTAAGAATTTGTAATAGTTCAAACGGTTTTTAGTCTGAGCGCGTCGAAAAGTCAAACGCCCCTAACTCTCTTGATTTACGTCAGTCTCAGGATTTTTTTCCTTCAAAAATTCGAGATCCAAATCAAGTGCCTTACCCTGATCAACCATGGTCTCGGTCAAGGCATCCAACTTGTCTTCTTCAAAGAAAGTATTGGCCTCTTCCAGATTAAAATCGGCATCTTTGCTCTCGGGAAGTTTTTCACCGGTCAGTTCAAAAAAGGCGCGATCTAAGGCCTGGGCCAAATCTCGTTCATCTTCTTTAAAGAGCAATTCCTCTTTCTCGGGTTCTGCGGCAATCGGCAATCCGGTATCTAGATCAATCATCTGAAAATCATCTTCTTCGGCAAGTGGAGCGTTAAAGGGGCCGGCGGTCAAATCAACCACAACTTTTGGCCCGGCAACAACATTCAAACCTTCAGAAGTAATCGACTGACGGTTTTGTTCGATGATTCGTTGTCTTTCAATATATTCTTCTAAAATTTCAAACGCTGTTTTGACATCAGGATTTAGTCCGTCAACTCGCTTCTTTTCTTCCGAAACAAGGTTGCGGGTAAAATCAGTTTCGCTCACGACATGCTTAATACTCTCAGAAAGCTGATCAAGCTCGGCCAGCTCATCAAACATGAAGCGTTTTTTGTCACCTTCGGAACAAATTTGGCGAATGTCGGCGATCTTGCCCACCTCAGAACTTTTGGCGAGATCTTTCAATTCGTGTTCTGGAGGAAGGGCCTCGATGGAGGCCAAATTAAAGACCTCTAAAAATTCCTGAGTCGTGCCATACATGGAAGGATGTCCCACATCTTCCGAACGCCCGACAATTTTCACCAGATGTTTTTCCATCAAAGTGCGAATCAAGTGGGCGCTATCCACACCACGAACTTTATCAATATCCGGTCTCGAAACTGGTTGCTTATAGGCAATGATGGCGAGCACTTCAAGCACCGAAGGAGTGAGCACTAAGGCGTTCACTTTGAACAAATCTTGCACATATTTTGAATAGGTGGCCTTGGTTCTAAATTGATATCCTTCCGCTACCTCTTGCAAACGAAGACCATGATGAGCGGCCTCATATTCGGCCTGAAGCTTCACAATTGAATCGTGCAAAACATTCAGCGGCATGGCCTCATCAATCATTTTTTTAATTTTTAAAAGAGGAACCGGGCGATCGCTCATGAAGATAATGGTCTCGATGGCCCCGCAGAGCGTGTCATAATTTAAACCGGTTCTATCCTGCCAGAGTTTTTCATCTTGTTTTTCTGGATCGAAATAATCTGCGGCAAGATTGAATTGCTCTTCAGATTGCGCTTCGTTCACTTCTGTGTTCACTTCTGTGATCACTTCGGTAATCGAAAGTTCTTGAGTCGTAATTTCTTGAGTCGTCTCTTCCATGTCGTCTCTCCTCAATGCAAAATCTTTGTGCGACCATTGGCCCAAGTTTCTGACGTTTCTTCTTGTCGCTCATTTTCCAGTTCCGCTGCCACTTCATCCATGATTTCTTCAATCGCGGGATCTTCTTCCGCTTCATCCTCTTCAAGGTCAACTAGATCATCCGTATCTTCAGTGGCCTTTGCTTCACCGTCATCAAAGCCATTGGCCATCTCAACATTAAAGTTTTCCAAAGACTCCAAAACATCCACGTATACTGCTGAGAAATTTTCATTTTGAAAAATAGAAACTTTTTGCAAGCGTGCCAGTTCCAACAGCGAAATAAAAGTAATGACAATATTTTCAAAACTGCGATCGCCATCATGATCGATAATTTTTTCCAGCTCAGTCTGCTCGCCTTTCTTTAAGAAATGCTGGAGTGACTGCAAACGCTCTTTAATGGAAAGACGATCTCGCTTCACCACTGCATATTTGCGTTTTTCTTTTTTGATCAAATCCACCATGGTGTTGGTGAGAGACTCCAAATCCATGGGAGTCAAAATGGAGTTGATGATGGCCTTGCGATCGGTTCTTGGTTTAACAAAAATCTCGTGACCTTTTTTAGGAAGCTGCCAAAGTTTCTGCGCCATCTTTTGAAAATGCTGCAGTTCTTCCAGGCGCCGAATAAGCTCTGACTGACTGATAATATTCAGAGACTGGTCATCACCCAGTTGTTTTAATTTTTCCTGATCTTCAGGCGATAAACAGACATTCGATTTCAAAAGCAAAAGAGTGGCGGCGAGATAGAGATAATCACCGGCCATGTCAAAATTCATCTCGTGCATTTGAGTAATAAAGCGCAGGTACTGTCCGGTAATAACTCGCAAATCCAAATTTTTGATGTCCATCTCCTCTTTGTCGATGAGATGGAGGAGAAGGGCCAACGGGCCATCAAAATGTTCAGTGCGGACTTGAATCGTGGTATCAATCATAAAACCTCAATAGCATCACGAAAACATCAGACTAAACAAAACAACAATCCCGCTACTAGCGACACTCGCAGGATACATAAGATAGTCAAAAGCATGAGTCATCCAAAGGATCATGAAAAAAAGGAAGGAATAACGTTCCAAGCTTTCGTAAAAACGGGCCTTGTCATAGGACAAAAAGCTCGAAACCATTCGCGATCCATCCAAAGGAGGGAAGGGAATTAAGTTGAAAACGGCCAGCAAAACATTGATGTTCACAGAGAAGTACAACATGTTGACCAGAGGCTCATAGAGAAAGAAATCTTTTGGTAGGTAAGTCTTCAATAGGACGAAAAAAAAGGCGGAAAGAATCATTAAGATGAGGTTAGCAATGGGCCCTGCGAAGCTAACCCAAAAAATGGCCCTGCGATAATTCTTATAGTTGCGCGCATCAACAGGAACAGGTTTAGCATAACCAAAAATTCCCATACCCGAGGCGGCAAAAATTAAAGGCAGGATGATTGTTCCAAAAAGATCGTAATGGGCCGCAGGATTGAGAGAGAGTCTTCCGTGGGCCTTGGCGGTATTGTCGCCAAATTTATTGGAGGTCCAGGCATGGCCATATTCATGAAGACAAATGGCCATGAGAAATCCAGGCGCGGAGTAGCAAACACGTAAAATAAATTCTTCCATAAGCTTAAAGTCATACCAAATTCATTACTGCGGGGCAATTAAAACTGCGCTGCATTATTTTCTATACTTAATTATTCTTTTTTTCTAATCCGTTGTGTTATTTGGCTTATAATCAAATCTATGGCACACGATTTTTCCAAAAAAGATCATTTAGATTTAGTCCGAAAGGCCCAAGTAGTTGTGATGGCATTCGAGTATGGAAGTTGGTGGTTGCTGCTTCTTCAGGTCAACAAAAAGCGCGGGGAGTTCTGGCAGAATGTTACCGGTGGAGTCAAGGATAAAGAATCTTTCGATCATGGCGCCAAACGCGAACTTTGGGAAGAAACGCAACTTGAACCTGAGTATTTTTACGAACTCGATTTTGAATGTCATTTTCAAAATCATCACAAACGAATGGTTTATGAGAAGGCATTTTTAGCGGCGTACAAATCTCCCGCTCATCCCATCATAAGTAAGGAGCATCAAAATTTTTGTTGGAAAAAAATCGACATGATTTCGGCCCAGGACTTTGGACATGCCTCCAATTATGGTGCC
>JAHFAA010000229.1 GCA_023250775.1 Bdellovibrionales bacterium | reverse complement strand
ACACCAAAGTCATCGGCCCTCCCCTTAAATGTTATAAACGCTTTCCCCAAAGGGCCGGCGATATTTATGTGAAGATTGGCCTTACCATAGAGGTCAACGCCTGAAATGGGGCCAAATTCTAATAAATCAAAATTGGTTGTAGCTGCATTGAAGTCGAGAGATTTTCCATCAATTGTTCCTGAACCTGCAATGGTTCCTGAATTAAACAACAAATCATAATCGAACTTAAGCTTTGAATCTTTGCTAATCGTTATTAGAAGATCGTTCAAACGAAAACCGGGAATCGCAAGAATTTCCCCGCCTTTCTTTCCTGTCAGTAAAAATTCTCGCACTTTCGATGATTTTTTAGCGTGAATGGACATCGCTCCTTCACTATTCATGCTGATATGTGCATCAAGATCAAGACCAGCGGACATTAATTCAAGGCTCGGAACAATAAGTGGCAAAACTGAGTTTAGGTTAAAATTATTTGTCGTAAAATCAACTTCGAACGGTGTAATTTTTTTCTTCTCATAATTATAAATTTTTACATCATTACTAACATTAAGTTGCCCGAATTGATCCTGCACCATTATTTTTTTCAAGCTAATAATTTTATCTATAAATGAAAAACCAAAAGAAATCTTTCTAAATGTCTTTTTCTGGAATCTAACTGCACTTAAATCCACATCGCCATTTGAGATATTGATATCATCTTTAGAAGCATGAAATGAAAATGAAGTTTTTAGATTCCCACGCAATCCCTCAAATTGATTGATGCTCAAGAAATGCTCCGGCAATAGCGACAATGCGCCAAAAAAACTTGCCTGCCCTGATATTGATTTATCATTCAAATCGACAACACCATTGTATGTAACATAATTGAATTCACTTTCTATTCTTAGGGAAGCTACGGTTAAATTCTTCCGGGTTAAACTGAAAACTGCCTGAACCCCATCGATCTGATTTCCATCAAAATTTGCATCGACAATATCAATCATCGCCGTGAATTCCTCATCGGAAAGACCAAGTTGTGCTGAATGAATCAATGCCGATGTGTTGGCACCTTGAATCAAAAATTTAGAAATTTCGATTTGCCCTAATTTATACTTCTTCCATGACTGTACGAGCTGTTTATGCACAACTTGTAATTCTTGTATGTCGTCCCATTTCAGTGGTTCTTTGGAACGCTCATCTTTTGATATTTTTAATATCCCTCCGCTGAGCTTGAGATTGTTAAGATTATATTCGTTGTTTATTACATTGCGGAGGCTATATAATGCCCCAATTCTGTCGAGTGTCAGAGTGAAGACTCCTGCTTTTTCAGCTTCCACATTTTCGAAGTAAGTTGCGGGTGGAAAAAATTGCAAATCAATTTGGCCAACGGAAACTTGGAGGCCAAAAGGATGCGTTATCTTTTTTAGGACAGGATTTAAAAAATAGTTAGTAAATGCTTTAGTTTCAATGAACTGAAATAATGTAAATACGATTACAAAAATTCCCCCAAAAAATATAAGTAGAATTTTATTGACCTTAATCAATCCGAAACCTCATCATGCTTATGCCCTAACTCATCGATAAGCTTCTTCACACTTATTGAGTTTTTGATATCGCCTTTCTTTTGGAAGGCCGTCGACATAAGTTTTAAAAATGCAATTTTGTCAGCAAAGGAAAGTGGCAGTGACGCAACAGCGGCATCACTCAGTTCGATTACGCGATCATACTTTTCTTTTTTAAAATTGATCAATGCTATTAAGTAATGTATCGATATTCTGTGCTCTATGCCGGGAAGAAGAGGAATGAGCTCTTCACATAATTTCAAGGCCACAGTAGGCATTTCAAGCATAATCAAAGCGCTTACAAGATCTTTATGTAATTCAATTTTTATTTTTTCATCCAACTCTCGCAGTGCATTTTCGAGCTCTTTTTCCAATTTTTTATCTTCTCCCCTGGTTTGTACTGGTTGTTTTTGAAGTTCCTTGTTACTAATTTCATCTATTGAGAGTAATCCTTGCCTGATTAAGTAGGAGTCTTTATCCATTAAACTCATATCGAGGATGTAACTATGCTTTTTCCTCGATTTGATATGATCGTTAATGCTGTCAGAAAATAAATCTTCTGCAAGATCGAATATTTCATCTTTCTCTAATGAAAATTCTTTATCTTCTTTCATCTTGTCACTCTTTTCTTCCAGTGACTTTATAAGCTGCTCCACGGCTTGCTCATGCCCCCCGGATTCTTTAACAATCTCAAGGATTCTCTGTGCAACTTTTTTTCGTTTTGCTTTAATAAAATAATCTGCACACATCAACATGATATTTTTCTTTTTTGAGCTGATTGCCAAAAACTCATACAACTCATTCACAATTTTTTTCTTGAGCGAGGCATTTAATTTGCGATTCAGTTGGCGCTGCAATTCATCTATCATTAAATCTTCTGGGGCAATTGACTTAGCATCATTGCTTTCTTCAAAATCCCGCTGAAAGATTAATCGTTTTTTATTATCTTTTAGCGACCTTGTATATAATTGCTTCAAGCCCGCAGCATCGTGTCGCAAGGCTGCGCAGATGAATTCTATGTGAAAAAGTTCAGACTCATCTAGAAGGTCATTAAATTGCTTGCATAAATTTTCAATGAGTCGAATCCGTTTATATGCAAGGGATTCTTCTAGAAGCTGCTTCAGTGTTTTTCGTGCAACTTCAATATCTCCAAGTTTTAAGCATGTTGCGATAAATTCTTGTCTGCTCCAAATATCGTTTTTGTCGATTTGAAAATAATCTTCCAAGATTTTTCTTTTTTGTGTGAGTGTCAGTGTTTCAATCTGGTACTTAAAAAATATTTTGAGTGAATTTTTTATTTGCTCACACTGACGAATTTTTAGATCTTTTGGAATTTTAAAATAAATTTCCGTAATGTCAGAAACTTCTGTTTTTAAAAATCTTTTTTCTGACTTTAAAATCGCAAGAATTCCTGCGAACGCGTTCTCGAACTCTAGTAAATTGATGAACTGATAGATCGGCCGGAGCAAGTCCATTTCCCAATCCTGGAAAAGTATATTTACTTGAAATTATAGGGAATTTTTGGCCAAAAAATTAGTTGAGTAATTATTTCCTATAAAGTCGGAATGCTGGAGTATCTTCTTATGGAGATCAATATTGGTTTTGATTCCTTCAATCACCATTTCGTTGAGGGCACGCTTCATTCTGCCGATGCATTCGCTTCGAGTTTGAGCATGTGTAATGATTTTGGCGCACATCGAATCATAAAATGGGGGCACTACGTAGCCAGAATAGATGAAATCGTCTACGCGCACGCCAATCCCGGCTGGACGATAATAGTAGATAATTTTCCCTGGAGATGGTTTTCCATTCTCGGGGTCTTCGGCATTGATTCGACACTCGATAGAGTGGCCGCTAAAGATGATTTCATCCTGATAAAGTTCGAGCTTCTCTCCTTGAGCAACTTTTATTTGTTGAGCAATTAGATCAAGTCCTGTGCGCATCTCAGTTACTGGGTGTTCAACTTGAATACGCGTATTCATTTCCATGAAATAAAATTTCTTCGTGTCTTGATCATACAAGAACTCGACTGTTCCCACAGAATCATAGTTGACGAATTTTGCCAGATTAACTGCTGATTCACAGATCGCCCGTCGTGTTTTTTCGTCAATGACCGCACAAGGGGATTCTTCGACTATCTTTTGGAACCGGCGCTGGATCGTACAATCTCTTTCACCTAAATGCAGTGTGGTGCCATATTTATCTGCCAAAATTTGAACTTCTACGTGTCTTGGCCTTTCAATATATTTTTCAATAAACAGGGTATCATCACCAAAGCTTGCCTTGGCCTCCGCCGCCAATCTTTCCAATGAGGGACGCAACTCCTCGAATTTGTCGATTCTCTTCATTCCTCTTCCGCCACCACCGGCAGACGATTTAATAAGAACTGGAAAACCAAATTTTGTCACGTCAGCGACAATCTCATCGTAAGCGCGTCCTTTCACGAGTATCGGAGCAAGAATAGGCACTCCGGCAGAAACTGCAATTTCTTTGGAGCGGATTTTGTCTCCCATTTGCTCAATAGCACTTATCGATGGGCCGATAAAATTAATTTTCCATTCACTACAAAGTCGCGCAAATTCCAAATTTTCAGAGAGAAAACCAAAACCAGGATGAACAGCGTCGGCACCAGTAATTTCTGCCGCGGACAAAATGGCGCTCATATTTAAATATGAGTGGATAGATTTTTCAGGCCCAATGCAGACTGATTCATCGGCTAATTTGACGTGTAACGAGCTTTCATCGGCAGTTGAGTGAACACTTACAGTCGCAATTCCCAACTCACGACAAGTTCGAAGAATACGGATCGCAATCTCGCCTCTATTGGCAATTAAAATCTTTTTAAAAGGAGTTGTTGTTTCTTCCATGAAGATTACTTTACTTTAATTCGGAACAACACTTGTCCAAACTCAACGTAGGTCTCATTATCGATGCAAATCTCTTCTATCGTGCCCGCAACCTCTGATTCGATTTCATTCATAATTTTCATGGCCTCGACGATACACAGAACTTGGCCAGGACGAATCGTATCACCCGTTTTCACATAAGGGTCACTACCAGGTGAAGGAGTGCGATAGAAAGTTCCAACAAATGGAGATTTAATTTCTACCAGATCTGGACGAAGCGGTTTCGATTCCACTGCCTTGCCATGAGATGGAGCTTGCCCAACTTGATCTCGTGATTGATTACTTATTACTGTCTCTCTGATCACCGTCTTTTCAAAACTGACAGCCATTTTGAGTCCGTCATTTTCATACATTAATTCGGTGACATTATTTCGTTTCGCAAGCTGAATAAACTCTTCAATTTTTTTAATATCCATATCGTTATCCATTTATTTATTTGCTCGTTCAACGTACTCGCCGGTTCTTGTGTCAATTTTGAGAATTTCGCCTTCTTTAATAAAAAGCGGAACGTTGACCTGAAGCCCTGTTTCCATGACAGCCTTTTTCATTCCACCGGAGGCCGTGTCCCCCTTAAGACCTGGATCAGTTGTGGTTACTTTCAACTCAACAAAATAGGGAAGATCGATGGCAATAATTCGGCCGTTCCAGTAAAGGACGTTCAGCTTTATTCCTTCTTGCAAATAATCTTTTGCATCACCGACTTGTTCTTTCGTGACGAAAATTGATTCAAAATTACCTTGGTCCATGAAATTGAAACCATCTTGTTCAGCGTACATATACTCAACCATTCTTTCTTCAAGATCAGGCTTAGTACATCCAGTCGAAACTCCAGACTTGAATGTGCGCTCTATGACTTGCGAAGTTTCCAAATTTTTGATTCTACATTTTACAAAGGCTGAACCTTTGCCTGGATTGGTAAAATCGGCCTTGAGGATAATATAAACTTTGCCTTCAAGCTCAATTTTGACGTTTTTTTTCAAATCGGTAGTGTCGAACATAGATTCCCCTTATCTTAAAACTTTTTTAGGTAAACTGTTTTTTATTAAAAAATGAACTTATTGCTGTAAAATACCCTATAGGGCCCAAGCCTTCAATCACGGCATCGCAACCAAGTGCGGTCAATTTCTTGTGTCTAAATTCTTCTCGCTTCAAGGTGTGTGAAAGATGCACTTCTATTTTTGGAATTGAAACGCTTTTGAGCGCGTCTAATATGGCCACACTGGTATGGGAATAGGCCCCTGGATTAATCACTAAAAGATCCGCCGATCCCGCGCCTAAACTCTGAACTTTGTCCACAATTTCGCTTTCGGAGTTCGATTGAAACCACTCAATCGAGCATTCCATTTTATTACTTTTGAGTAATTTCAAGGTGATATTCTCAATTTCGGCAAGGGAGTGATTGCCATAGATCTCAGGTTCGCGAGTGCCCAGAAGATTCAAATTGGGCCCGTTAATGACCAAAATGACCAAACCTTTTTTCATAAAACAGTGTCGTCCAAAGTGGAGAATAAATGCTCGAAACGGTAAAAGTAATGATCATGACGGCACTATGTCAATTGATTTCTCTCGCGATTCTCTTAGGGAGTTTCAAATTGACGCGCTCTTTCCTTGAGTGCCTGTAGAAAAGATTCCAAGCTGGCCACAGCTTCACTTCGAGTATTTTTTGTGGGATTTTCAGAAAGATCCTGGCGATCAAAACGTTCTGGGCGAGATGCGAGATTGGGCCGAGCAACAAATTGTCGCAACTCTTGAAGCCTGGCCCTACTTTTTTGATCATTTGGATTTAACTCGAGAATCTTTTGTAGAATTTCAATCCCCTTCTGATGCAACCCTTGGTCGCAATAAAGATCGACTAGCGTGTGCGTAATAATAGGTGCTTCGCCTTTGGACTGTGCTGGAAGCTCAGCTTGCCTGACAGCTTCTGAACTCTGAGGCATCTCCATCTG
>JAHFAA010000228.1 GCA_023250775.1 Bdellovibrionales bacterium | reverse complement strand
AAGAGTTGGCCGTGGCCCGCGGGGAAAGTAAACTTCTTGAAAATATGAAAGAGAACGATTTTGAGAGATATAAAAGGGAACTGGAAAAGAAACGGCATGGCCAAATTGAAGAATTATTTATTATGAGAAATGGAAAGAGGGAGGAAGGATGAGAATACCCATCATCGTAACCGTGCTTTTGTATGGTCTAATATTTTGCAGTTTTGCCCAGGCGGTGGATCAGAAAACACCGAGTGCGGGCGCGGTTTCAGGCAAACGAGAATATACCCCAGAAGAATTTCACAAAGCTCTTCTCGAAGAGGTGGAAAAGGTTTTAGTTAAAACTAAGCAAGAAAAATTTGTGGAGATCACAAAAGAACTGATGAATAAGGAACAAGATATAAAGTTGCGCGACTTGGAGTTGGCGCGTGAGCGTGAACAGTTGAATCTGAACAAACGCGAGTTTGAAAAGAAGATCAAGGCCTTCGAGGGTGAGCAGCAGAAATTACTAGGCTGCCTGGATGCTCAAGATAATTTAAAAGAAAAACGAATTGATCATATGGTTGACGTGGTTTCCAACATGAAACCCGAGAGTGCTGCACAACTATTGTCGGCCCAAGAGGTTGAACTTGCCGTTTCCATCCTAGGTAAGCTGGAGGCAGTTAAGGTTTCCAAGATATTTAACCTGATGGACAAGGAAATATCTGCCCGACTTCAAAAACAGTACCTAAGTATGAAAAAATAGACGCAATGCGAAACGTGAATACAAATTTATCGCCAGATCTCCTCGGACAGCTCATGCAAAGTGGCAGTCTGTCGCGTGCGAAGGGCACACAAGGTTCTGAAGGACTGGAAGCTCTCCTCGAGAACGGTGGAGAAGGCCAGGAATCTGGAGAAGGTTTTCAAAATTTTCTTTCGATGCTGACCATGGGCCAAGGTCAAGAGCAAGCGCCCGCTGATTCGGGAGAAGTCACAAAGAGCGATGTACCTAATTCTGATGCGGCCATGTCACAAATGTTGGCCTCGCTTAATTTGAATGCCGCCGATCTTAACGTTGGCAAGAATACTGAAGCTCCCGCGATGTCTGGTCGTCCACAGATGATGGCCAAAATGCCTCAGACGACTCATAAGACCAATGAAGCTCAAGCGAATGGCAAGCAATCTCTCCAAGGACTTCCCTTCGAGAAAGTGTCCGCAAAAAAGAGTGAAAATTCTTTTGAGAACCTTGGTCTTGATTTACAAAAGATTTTGGCGAACTCCAATGTCAAGGTGCCAAACGCACAAACGAAGGCCAGCAGCGTGGGCAACGTTCCTGTGGCAACGGAAGCTTCTGTGACTGATCCGAGCGAAGAGGATGCAATACAACTGAGTATGATGAAGCGAGGCGTGGATCAATCCCCCATTGTTCCCAATAAGCTGACACCCAAAACCAGAGGCCTCTTAACAGGTGGAGATTTTGTTGGTCTGAAAACCGGCTTTGAACAAAATCAATTCGAGTCTTCACGTCAGAGCTTGAATCAAGATTTGAAGAGACCGATTCCGTCCTCTTATCAGTCAGAGCAAACTAAAATGATGAACGGCCTGACCGCCAAAAAACAAACCGGCCTTGAAGATGGTCTTTCAACCTCATCAAATAAATCTGCCGATACCCTTCCGGCTGCAGGGATGATGAGCGAAAAAGATGCCAATATCCAACGTTTTGAAAATACCTTGAACACCCTAAATATGAAAGGCCAAGTTGATTTGAAGGCCCATAGTTCGGCGCTTGATCCTAAAGTTCAAGATGTGATGGGAAAAATCAGTGATTATATTGTGCAGGCAAAATTTGATAAAAATAACTCGCTCGATGTGACTTTACGTCACAATGATATCGGCCAATTCCAAATGAAGGTCACCAAAGGATTGAATGGATCAGGTTTGGATATTGCGATTCGCCCACATTCGATTCAGTCCGAGAAATTCTTTACTGACAATCAACAGTCATTGATCAAAGGGCTCAATGCCTCAGGACTCAAGATTGCTGATTTTAAGGTGAGCACTTCCACCTTCAGTGGTGGCCAGTCTTTTGGAGAAAGTAAATCTGACAATTCGAGTGGCCAGTTTGGCAATGCCCGCTCTGGTTCACAACATTTTCAATCGAACTCAAATAATAGTGAGCAGCAGGATAGTGAACGAAGAAGACAGTTATGGGAACAGGCCCGTGAGAGGTTAGAGACACAATATGCCTGAAATCGGTCGACCAAATATTGATGCTCCCAATCCCTTTGCCAATGTCGGTATGGCGCAAAAGCGTGCCGCCGGAGCCAAGGGTGGTGATAAAGCAGTCGGTGATGAATTGAATGCCATGGCGGGAAATAGCGTGCGCTCTGGTGTGAAATTTGTTGATGGGAAAAAACACAATGTGTTAGGTCAAAATGATTTCATGAAACTCCTGACTGTGCAGCTGGCGAACCAAGATCCGATGAATCCCGTGGATCAGAAAAAACTGAGCGGCGACCTTGCGCAATTTTCGCAACTGGAACAGCTGACCAATATGAACACTAAATTGGACAAGCTGGGAACCAATGCATCGCCTGAGTTAAAATATTATGGTTCGAGTTTCCTAGGGAAGAAAATATCGACGAAGGGAACGACGATTGATTATAAAGGTAATGGCGCTCCGGTCAGAATTCCTTTTGAGTTACCTCAAGTTGGAAAAACTGTCATTGCCCGGATCACGGATGAAAAAGGACAGTTGATCGGTGAGATTCCGGCGCAAAATCTTCCGGCGGGTCCGAATACCCTAACTTGGAATGGACGGGCCATGGATACTCAAGAGGCCGGCAAAGGGATGTATAAGGTTTCGGTTATCGCCTTCGATGAGGCCGGAACAAAATTTGATGGCAAAACTAAAACTGAAGGAATGGTCACCGGTGTTCGTTTTGAAGAAGGTGAAACTATTTTGGAAGTTGATTCGAAACGTAGTATTTTCTTGAGAGATGTGGAAAGCTTTAGTCTTGCAGATGCGGCCCCGATGCCACCGGCACAGGCAAGTAAGGCGGCGGCACAGAAGTATGCAAATGCCGAGCAAGGACAAGAGGAGACAGCTAGACAGTGAGTGCAATTAGGCCAGATCTACAGCAATTAAAGGCCCTCAAGGCCTACGGAGCGACGGGAACTTCCGCCGCTCCCGAAGTCTCGAAAGAGGCGGGCAAGGAATTTAGATCGGCCTTCCAAGACCTTTTACAAGGTGGCGCGGAAAATGTCGGCATGAAACTCTCGGGGCATGCTGCAAAAAGAATTGAAGAACGAAAGCTCGATATGGATACAAGTGAATTTTTGAAATTACGATCAGCTCTTGATCAGTTAAAGAAAAAAGGAGGTACGAACTCATTGGTGGTCACGGAGAAGGCCGCCTATATAGTGGATGTGGGTAAAGACACGATTGTCACGGCCATCGATAAAGATAGTATGGCCGAAAATGTGTTTACGAAAATTGACTCGACACTTTTTATAAATTAACGCTGAGGCTCGGCCGGTCCGCCTGGAGGCCTTTCCTAAGATCTTTTGTATCTTAGGACTCAGCAAAGAAGTCTAGGAGGGACTGTATGGGTATTTTGCGCTCTTTTAACATTGGCGTTTCAGGTCTTCACGCAGCTGGCGCAGGGATGGGTATCATCGGTGATAACATCTCAAATGCCGGCACCATGGGTTTCAAATCATCCAGAGCAGAATTTCAAGATGTGTTGGCCACTTCTCTAAAAGGGATTGACGGTGGTGATCAGATGGGCGCTGGTACAAAGCTGGCCCATATCAAGCCTGTTATGTCTCAGGGAGATGTTACCCGCACAGAAAGTATTACTGACCTTGCCTTGAATGGTAACGGCTTCTTCATGGTCAATGCCGGATTCGGTCGTGGATATACTCGTGACGGTTCATTGAACTTCGATAAGGAAGGCCAACTTATCACAGGAGATAACTATCCGGTGTTAGGTTTCCAGGCCGATGCCAAAGGCAAAATCACCAATAAAATTGAACCCATTAAATTGGGCAACACCACCATCAATGCCAAAGCGACTGAAGATGTTTCAGTGAGTATGAACCTTGACTCGCGGGAAAATGTTGAAAAATTTGATCTTCTGAATCCGGATAAAACGTCGAACTATTCAAGCACTTTGACGGTGTATGATAACATCGGAACCGCCCGCCTGATTACTCTTTATTACAACAAGGCAGAGAACAATACCTGGGAGTACCATGCCTGCGTTGATGGCAAGGACGCTCAAGGCGGAAAAGAAGGACAGATGTATGAGATGGCCTCTGGGAAATTGATGTTCAATGACAAAGGCCTTCTGCAAGAAAAGGTTGAAGGCAAGAATGCATTCAACTTTAATAAAGGCGCTGCTCAAGGACAGAAGATTAAATTTGATTGGGGTAAAACGATTAAAGAAGGCGGCGAAGGCATGGATGCTTCGACCCAGTTTGGCTCAAAATCAACAGTCGCGCGACATAATCAAAATGGTCACACTGCTGCTACCCTCACGTCTCTTTCCTTCAATGACAACGGGATTCTTACTGCGGTCTATGATAACGGAGAGAGTCGCGACATAGCCCAAATCGCAGTTGCGAAATTTGAAAACAACGAAGGACTTTTTAAAGTGGGTAAAAACCTCTTTAAGGAAAGTAAACTTTCCGGACAGGCCGCAACTGGAAAACCGGGTGAAGGCGGTCGTGGTGAGGTTCTTTCAAAATCGTTGGAACTTTCCAACGTTGACTTGGCCGGTGAATTTGTGGCCATGATGGGGGCCCAGAGAAACTTTACCGCCAATGCAAAAACTCTAACTGCCGCTGATCAAATGTTGCAGGAAGTTTTAGCCATTAAACGTACTTAGTGTTCTGATTGATTTTTTTCAGAGGGGCCCCATTTTTGGGGCCCTTTTTGTTTAACGACTAGATCCCATCACATCCAATGGCAAGAACGGGGCAGATATCGAGGGCCCGTCCACAATCATCCATCTCTGTTTGGGTCTTAGGCTGCTTAAAGACAAACGCATGGCCGTCGATTTTGTTCATAGAAAAAAAAAGAGGAGCTTCGACGATACAAGCATCACAGGCGATACATTGATCATCAACGTAATAAGCTCCTGGAACATTTTCTGGCCAGCGATTTTTTTTGTCGGCCAAGGTGCCCCTCTAATCTAATTAAGAACTAAAATTTTTGTTAAAAATCTTGACCTTAATATTATCCTCAAGGGCCTTGATCACATCCTGACCAATTTTTCTCGCCGTTTGACTGTTGGCCTTTTCAAGTTCTTCTTCTTTTTTAAAGGCGTGGGCCTCTTTATCTTTTGCCGTCAGTTCACTCTTTTTCGCCAGTGTTGTCGACAAGGCGTCGTCAAATTCAAAAACGCCCTTGTCGCCATTGTCGGCAAAAATCTTGTGAACTTCCTCGGCCTTAAGTCTGATCTGTCCCGCTGAGCCATCCAGGCGATTCACGACTGCATCGGGGATTTGGGTTAACTCATATTTTTTAACCAGGGCGGCGATTTCAGCGGTTTTATTTTGAATCAGAAGTTCTTTAACATCCTTAGAAAGTTTGGCCACCAATTGATCTAGATCTTTTGTTTTCTCACCTTGCAAAATTTCCTTTGCCAGAGCGATTTTGTGATCTTCGAATAATGCCGGTTTGGCTTCGCGATGATTCTCAACCAGGATAATATGGAAACCGTAAGAGGTTTTGATGGGCTCGGAAATTGTTCCAGGTTTCAGTCCAAAGGCAACTTTTTCGAAATCAGGAACCATCTGGCCGCGTTCGAACCAATCAAGCGCCCCGCCTTTTCCTTTACCCGAAGGATCTTCTGTTTTTTGATCGGCGATTTTTGCAAAATTGCTCGTCGTCAGGGTCTTTCTGATGGCCTGGGCCTCTTTTTCGATGTCTTCAATTTTTTTCTTTCCGCCTTGTGTGGTTAAAAGAATATGGCGTCCTTTGATGGCCTCTTGAACATCAAGAGTTTTCTTTCTGGCACCAAAGAGATTTTTGACTCGCTCAAGGTTTGTGGGTTTTGCCAAAAACTGATCGACTTCACTTTTGCTTACGTCGACAAATTTAGTCAGGTTCCGTCTGTTAATTTGAACAATATTTAATTTTGTCATATCTGATTTAAATTTCATGATGTCTGAAATATAGGCATCAGACATTGGAAAGCTGGAGAGAAGTTCTTGGGCATTTTGGGCCTTAATTTGATCGATGATATCTTCTTCAAAGTCAGCGGGAGTAATTCTGGCGTTGGTTAAGACGGCCTTGTAGCGTTGCAGGTCAAACTGACCATTAGTTTTAAAATAATCCAGTTCTTTGACCTTTTCCTTCACTTGTTCGGTTGATGGGATAAAGCCAACGCGTTCGGCAAAATTAATAAAAAGCTTCCTGCTGACGAGG
>JAHFAA010000227.1 GCA_023250775.1 Bdellovibrionales bacterium | reverse complement strand
AACCAAGAAGTAAAAGTCCTCGTGGTTGGCCATTCCCATGGCCCAATGTATAAGCAGTTTTGGGATGGGCCGGTGTTTATTAACACCGGAACGTGGATGCAAATGCACAACTTGGATTTCGGTCGTCCACTAATGTCAGACGCCATGCCTTTTGCGCTTATTGCGGTCAGTGATCATGACAACACTCAAAGCATGGTTGATATTGGCCTCTATAATTGGAGAGGGGGAATCTCAAATGCACCGTATATTTCCTATGCGGCCTTCTCCTGATCTAGATTTTTGAGTGCTTCAACATTGAGAAGATGTACAAGGTTTTGGTAGACGAGAGCACCAAATTCAATCTCAAGTCCTGCCATGTATGTTCGGCCTTTTAAATTCGTAAAAATATTCGGGAGAGTCGTTTTGTTTCCAGTCACATGTCCGTAATGAAATTCAAGAATGTGAGAAACAGCTCCCAGGGCCAGGCCCAAGGGATCAATCGTATTATCACGTTTGAAATTGGGAAAACCACTTCCGTCTGTTCTTTCATGATGATCAAGCATGATTTGATAACAACGTGGATCAAGGTCAAGATTAAATTTTTTCATGAGATGAAGAGTTAGTCCTGGATGCTGACGATATTTTTTCCGTTCCTCATCCACCAGTTCGAGTGTCGGCCTTTTTAAGGTGGCAAAATCAAGTTGAGTATTGCCAATGTGATAAAAGAAAGAGGCGCAGACCAGTGCGCCCAAGGATTCTTCATCGGCAATGCCCATCCCTAACGAAAGATGGTAGGTTAAGGCCACCACACGATTATAGAGATTATCCTCATACAAAAGTTCTTGGGCCAAGTGTCGCGCCAGGCTCACGGTGTGAGAGATGGTGCATGGGAAGGCCAAAATCTCATTTCTGGCCGACTCAATTAAATTACTAAAGTTGTTGTCGATAACGCTTTTTTGAAGTTCGTCTTTAAATACAAATTTATCCCGAGTTCGAAGTGCCGCCTTGGCACGCATTTGAGATTTGAGCAGCGCTGAGGCATCACTAGTTTGTTGTCCGCCATTTGCCAGAGATGGGATATCTTTTTCTCGCAAAGTCATCGATGTTAAAAAAGTTCGCTGCTGATCTTTGCGCACGGCCAGTTCGCCGCCGCGTGAAATAATATATTCGAGCAGATCCCATTTATCCTTGATCAACGGGCAATTGCCGTGCAGAAAAACAGTGTATTGCTTTGTGACAGGATGAAAGACATAGAGTTGAAAAGGAAAAATTCGTCGGTCTTGAAAAATCTTCAAATTGATATGAAAAAAGTCTTCAACCTTATTGGATATTTTTAGAGAGTCGAGAGTTCTCATATTTTTATCCTGCCTTCTTTCCTAAAAGGCCTTTAAAACGTCCTAAAACGCCTTCATTACCCTGTATTTCTGAGTGATAGAAGTGATAAATAAATAAACTGCGCGCGGTCTCACAAAGAATTTCAATCATGGCAGCGTTTGTTGGGTCAAACTTGCCTTCAAGGTCGATGACGGCAAGGCCCATAAGTTCGGTACCCTCATAAAAAGGATAGAGATAGGTCAGGTTTTCTTTTTGAAAGCTTTCATCTGACCAAACAGGGAGTCGAGTTTGGGCCCATCCTTTGATGTTTTGAAGCTTGTATTTTTCCCAAAGTTCTTTGGAAGTAACCTGCAAGGCGATTACTTTCTCAGGAGATTTTTCATCGATAAGTTGCGCCTGATTGGGGGGAAATGTGAGGTGGCCATTAAAAATGTCAGTATAGTTTTCTGCCTTCTTATTTCTAGCAATAAAACTTGTACGCGCTCCAAACTTTTGATGAAGTGTTTTTGCGAGATAGGTTGAAATATCAGTATTTTTCGTTTCACGGTCAGCATAAAGATAAAGGGCCCGAATGGCGTGTTCAATCCCTTTTGAGTTGGGATAGTAAACTGTTGCTGGAATAGTGTCTGCTATTCCTGCATCAGGGGTCAACTCTGGCGCACTTGAGCCTGGGGCATTATTGGCCGCAGCTGTGTGCCCACCATGAAGTGGGGTTGGGGAAGTTCCTGGTGCCGCACCATCGATGATTTTATAGGTTGTTTTGGCGCTTGAGGCGTACGAACCATCAAGGGCATCAAATTCTTTTTTGATTTGGGCATAATCGATAGTTTGTTCACCCAAGTCTTCTTTTTTTATGATGAGTGCTTTTTCGGCGACAGATTTTTGTTGTTGAGGGGCGTCCTCTTTGAGAGCGCGTTTGTGTTCACGCTTAAAACTTTCTTCTTCGGTCTCAGAGCGTTTCTTTTGATTATAGTATTTTTCGATATAATCAACGCGTCTTTTGGCCCCCAGAGTATTATTATTTGTCGAAAGACTATCACTTTTATTTAAAGTCTTGGCCTTCTCATCACTACTGTCAATCTCAAGGCCAGCATTGTGTTTTTGTTTCTTCTCGGCTTCATTGAAGGAGTCTTCCGTGTGCCCTTCTTCTGCATCTTGATCAACTTTTAATCCTTTTTTCGATAACATTTTCTTCTTAAGTTCATTGGCATCGTAGGTGTCTTCTTCTTTTTCCTTAGGAGCTTTTTTCTGTGGGACCTCCATTTCGGCCATGACCTGTTTGGCCTTCAACTCTTTTGGCGTCAGTGATCGCGCCAGGAGATCCTCTTCGCTTTCTACTTTGAGTCCTTTTTTCTTTGTGGCCATCAGATCTGGTTGCTGGGCCTTTTTCTCAAGAGCTTTCTGTTTTAAGTCCTCTTCAATTTCCAATTCTTGTTTTTTCTTTTTTGCCAGCAACTCTTGGCGCCGTTGATTGGCCTCTTCAAGGGCCTTTTTATGCGCATCCTGTTCTACCTGCAGTCCTGTTTTTTTGGAAAACGGATCATCAGGTTGTCCATTGGGATCTTTTTTGGGCGACTTAGGTGTACCGCTAAGATCATTTTCAATCTCAAGCTCTTTTTTATTGTTGAGTTGCTGTTTAGAGGGGGACATGGACCCCATCTCGGGAGCTTTGTTTTTGGTGGAATCGTGTTCTATGTCTAAACCTTGAAATTTATCTGCTTCTGCTTGTTTGGCCTTTTTCTCCATCTTCTTTTGCAGGAGATAATCCTCATTGTTATCGTCTTCGAGTTCCAGCTTGCGACGTTTTTTTTCTGCCAGGAGTGCCGCAATCTCATTAGATTCAGATTCCTGAGTAATTGAAGGACCGTCATCTTCAAGATCGAGTGATTCAAATGATTTATTTTTTGATTTTAAGTATTTGTCGATGACGTCTGTTTTGCCTAACTCATTTTTTTTGGTGCTGGCATCGGCCTCTAAGGTAAGCCCCGCCTTTTTCTTTTGATCTTTCTCTGCATCTTTGGTCTCAAAGACATCGTCGCTCTTGTCTGACAAATTCTCGTCGTCTAGGTCTAAGGAAAATGACTGCTTTAATTTTTCTATTTCATTGTCATTTAAATCATCGACACCTGCTTCTCCAATCATGTTTCCGTCTTCAACTTTTTCCTTTTCTGAAAGTGTTCCTTTATAATGAGTTTCAATGGTGGACGCTGGCCCCTCACTTTTGAGGTCTTCATCAGGAGTGTTATCACTGAGTGTCGCATTCTCCTTGATTTTGCCCTTATAGTTGGTTTCGATAATGTCAGCGGCAGTCTTATTCTCTGATTTCTTCTTGCCCTCTTGTGTTTCGTTTGCCCCCTCCGCCGTGGTCAGCCTTTCTACACCCTTTTCTTCTTGCTTGTTATCCGCAAGTCCTTCTTGTAAGGCGAGATCTTTAGAGGTGTCTTTGGTGCCCGCCTCGCCGGTTACTGTTCGATAGTCGGTCTCTTGCTCATTTAAATTTGGTAGAGATCGAATCAGAAGTTTGATTTTATACAGCAAACTTTTTGGTGAGATGGGTTCGGTGATACAATCTGTCAGCCCCAATTTCATGAATTTATCGAGAGTTTTTCTCGGTATGACTTTGCTGGTAACCAAAACTGTTTTGGCCTGAACTTTTTTTATGAGTTTCTGATTGAGCTGCAGACCCATGGCACATTTTTTGGGATGAGTGTATACCATGAGAGTGGGGCCGTAGTTTGCCATGATCTGATGAAGCTCTTGATTGGTCTCAACTTCCATGACTTCAATATTTTCTTCTTCTGCGATTTGCATGCAAGCGGACTTCAACTGGCCCGCCGTTTCTGAGTATGGAGTAATGAATGTGAGCGGCCTTTTCTCTCGTGCCATAAGGCACTTCTCGGGAATTTTATTCAATAAACTGAATCCTTTACGCTCTATCTATGATGAGATGTAAAATTGGTGACTAAAGAAGTCGCGCATAAACTGAACTAAAAAACTTTCGATCATCAACTCTTTTTTCTTCTTCCAAAGCGGAAAAATTTGCTTAAGAAATTTAATAACCGTCCGAAGAGAAACTTGAACGGTGCATATTTTATATGCATCAAAACATCAAATTCCATCGAGCAGTAAGCTCATTGGCCTCAAGGTAATCGAGGTTCGAGTTCCAGGTTGGAACGCGGGATCAAGGAGGAAACAATGGGTTTACGCATCAACACCAATGTGACGTCACTCTCAGCGCAGAGGACACTAGGTGTGAGCAATGGCGAATCTCAGAGGACTCTCGAAAAACTTTCCAGTGGTACTAGGATCGTTCGAGCCGCTGACGATGCCGCAGGCTTGGCCATTAGTGAAAAATTAAAGGCCCAAGTCCGTGGTTATCAGCAAGCAGAACGAAACGCTTCGGATGGCGTTTCAATGATTCAGACTGCTGAAGGTGGACTCTCTGAAGTATCGAACATTCTCACAAGACTAAGAGAACTTTCCATGCAAGCTGCTTCAGACACAGTTGGCGACCAGGAGAGATCTTTCACCAACCTCGAGTATAAGAACTTGAAGGATGAAATTGAAAGAATTTCTCAGGTGACTGAGTTCAACGGCAAGAAGCTCTTGAATGGTACTGGTGAGGAATATGATTTCCAAATCGGTATTAACAACAACGATTTCCAGGATAGGATTAAGTATAATGCCGGTGCCTCGAACTCCACAGTGGACAGTTTGGGCCTAGGCAAGATTGATATTTCCAAAAAGCAAGGTGCCCAGGAATCTTTGGCAGTCATCGACGATGCCATTTCACAAATTTCTGGACAACGTGCTGAACTCGGTGCCAAACAGAACCGTTTGTCATCGACGATTCAAAACTTGCAAGTGTCGAGCGAAAATCTTTCTTCTGCAAATTCTCGTATCCGTGATACAGATTTTGCCGCAGAAACGGCCAAGAATACAAAACTCAATATCTTGACCAACGCTGGTACTTCTGTTTTGGCCCAAGCCAATGCTCAAGGCTCTGCAGCTTTGAAATTGATTGGTTAAATCGAATCGCTAATCATAATAAGGCGATCCTCCCGAATGGGAGGCCGCCTTTTTTTATTACATCCGTGCAGGAGTTTTGATCCCCAAAAGACCCAGCCCTTGTTTCATGACTGCGCCAACGGCGTAGCTCAAGGCCATCCTGGCCTGTTTTAGTTTTAGGTCGTCCAATTTTCCGATAGAACATTCAGCATAGAAACTGTTAAACAATTTCCCCAGATCGTAGAGGTAGGCACAAAGCATTGGGGTTTTATGTAAGAGCGCGGCCTCCACAGCTGTGGTATTAAATAAAGAAAGATGGGTCATTAAAGCGGCCTCTCGAGGGTCGGTTAATAAACCCCAATCGGCCTGGGCCAAATTTGCCGCCGAAAATTTTAAAAAGAGAGAGTTGATGCGGGCGCAAACGTATTGTAGATAAGGGCCAGTTTCGCCATCGAGTTTTAACCATTCACTCATTTCGAAAACAATTTTGCGGCCATTATCCATTCTGATCATGCCATATTTGATAGCACCATTGGCGATGATGGATGCAGTCTGGTTTATTTCTTCCTTCGTCCATTCTGTTTCATATTTATTTAAAAAATCGGTCTTGATCTTTGCTTCCATTTGATCAATCAGCGACATAATGGGCACGATATTTCCCTTACGAGAACTCATGGCACCACTGGGCAATTCCACAAAATCGTATTGAAGGTGATAACAGTCTTGGGCATGAGAGAATCCCAATTTCTCCAAAACTTTGAATACTTGTTTGAAGTGATGGGCCTGACGTTTGTCGACGACATAAATACTTTTGCTGATGGGATAGTCTTTGAATTTTTTTTGCGCAAGCGCAATATCCTTGGTGGCATAGAGTCCCGTTCCGTCAGATTTTATGATCATGCAAAATCCAAGGCCGTCCTGGGCCAGATCCATGCCGATGGCACCTTCGCTTTCGACATAAAGACCGCGCTGAAAATATTCACGGGCAAGTTTGAGAGATTCAGTATCGAACTCAGATTCCCAAAACCAGTGATCAAATTCTACCTCGGCCCATTTGTAGACATCTTTCATAAGAGTAATGGACCATTC
>JAHFAA010000226.1 GCA_023250775.1 Bdellovibrionales bacterium | reverse complement strand
TTCGAAGAGAATTTGGTCCGACTGTTGAACTTGTCGAATGGCCTGCTCGTTGAGCGCACCCAAAACCCGAATGCCTATCCCGGGGCCAGGAAAAGGATGACGATAAACCCACTGATGCTGGAGCCCAAGTTCAAGACCAAGAGCGCGCACTTCGTCTTTAAATAAAAAGCGTAAAGGCTCCAAAAGCTTCAACTTCATACGCTCGGGAAGTCCGCCAACATTGTGATGAGATTTAATCACCGCCGACTTTCCACCTTTTTGGTGCGGCCCAATTGATTCAATCACATCAGGATAAAGCGTTCCTTGCAGAAGATGAGTGAAGTGAATGTTGCGAACTTTCTCGAAATGGTGCACCTGATTTTCAAAAACTTCGATGAAGGTTTTGCCAATGGCCTTGCGCTTGTCTTCTGGATCACTCAACCCATTCGTGCGTTCAGCAAAGATTTTTTTTGCATCAATAATTTCGATGGACAACGGTGTATTTTTTTTCAAGATCTCAATATGATGATAATCTTGGGGGCGAAGCAATCCATGATCAACAAAAAAGCAATACAGTTTCTCTCCCAAAACCCGATGCGCCAGCATGGCGGCGACCAAAGAATCCACTCCACCGGAAAAGGCACACAAAACGTTGGACGCCTTGGCCTCGCTGATCAGTTGAATTCCCTCAAACAGCATGGCCTTGGGCGACCAGTCTTCTCTGAGGTGAGCAATCTTTTGATAAAAGAATTTTAAAATGTCCTTCCCATGCTGAGTATGTTCAACCTCAGGATGAAACTGCAATCCCAGGCGCGGAAGTTTTTTATCGCGCATCATGGCCAAAAGACCATTCTCGCTTTTGAGCATCGTTTCGAAATTGGCGGGCAGACCGGTGACATGATCAAAATGGCTCATCCACACCGAAAAGCTATTGGGTAATCCCGCAATGTCAGTCCCTTTTTCAAATTGCACTCGTGCGTGACCATACTCACCCAAATGACCACGTTCAACTTGGCCACCCAAAGCATGCGCCATAATTTGCATGCCATAACAGATGCCCAAGATAGGAAGTTCAGGACGTTTAAAGAAGACGGAAAAATCTGTTTGATCTTCAAATACTGACTGTGGGCCACCGGACAAAACCAAGGCCCCTGGCCAGTCTTGTTTTTTGAGCCGTTCTACCGCTTCATCCACCGTCAGTATTATGCTGCTAAAACCAAGCTCACGGGTTTTGCGAGTAATCAGCTGAGTATACTGTGAACCAAAATCAACAATCCAAATTTGCTGCATGATTAAATCCTAACTTAGCTGACAGTATAATTAGGCGCTTCTTTCGTGATGATGACATCGTGAGGATGGCCTTCACGTAAAGAAGCATTGGTAATCAAAATAAAATCGGCCTTCTCTTGCAATTCAGTGATGGTGCGCGCACCGATATATCCCATCCCCGCCCGCAATCCTCCAAGGAGCTGATGAATATTGCTCGAAAGAGAACCGCGATAGGGAACTTGTCCCTCGATTCCCTCTGGCACTAATTTTCCAATCTCATCAACATTGCCCTGACCATAGCGATCTTTAGACCCCTTCACCATAGCGCCGAGAGATCCCATGCCACGATAAACTTTATAAGAACGTCCCTGATAAAGAACCGTTTCTCCCGGGGCCTCGTCAGTACCTGCAAAGAGCGAACCGATCATGACACAACCTGCGCCACCCGCTAAGGCCTTGACGATATCGCCTGAAAATTTTATTCCACCGTCAGCAATAATGGGCACACCACTTTTCTTGGCGGCCTGTGCGCATTCCATGACGGCACTTAATTGGGGAATTCCAATTCCGGCCACCACGCGAGTGGTGCAGATAGATCCGGGACCAATCCCGACTTTGATTCCATCGACCCCGGCCTCAACCAAGGCCAGAACGCCTTCGGCCGTGGCGACATTGCCGGCCACAATATCAACTTGATCAAACGCTTTTTTCAAACGACGAACCATCTCCAAAACTCCCTTGGAGTGGCCGTGAGCGGTGTCCACCACGATTGCGTCTGTCTTGGCATTGGCAAGTTCCTGCGCTCTTTCGAATTCTTTGTCACCAACTCCGATGGCGGCGGCGACACGCAATCTTCCCAAGCTATCTTTATTGGCCAGCGGATTATCAATACTTTTTTTAATGTCTTTAATTGTAATCAATCCCTTCAAGCGCCCCTTTTCATCTACCACAGGCAATTTTTCAATCCGGTGTTTGTGTAAAAGACGTTTGGCCTCTTCTAGATTGTTACTTGTGGTGGTAATGAGTCTCTCTCTTTGAGTCATGATATCTTTGACTTTCTGGGAGAGATTTGTTTCGAACTGGATATCTCGCCCGGTTAAAATTCCCACGAGGACATTGTCATCATTCACCACCGGAAACCCAGTTATCTTGTGCTTGCGCGACAATTCCATGAAGGCCTTCAGCGATAGCTCGGGATGAACCGTAATCGGATCAAAAATCATTCCGGCCTCATATTTTTTAACCTTGGCCACCTCACGGGCCTGATCTAAGGCCGACATATTTTTATGAATGACACCAAGTCCACCTTGCTGGGCCAGCACGATGGCGGTGGTAAATTCCGTGACCGTATCCATGGCGGCAGAGACGATAGGCACGTTGACGATAATATTTCGACTAAAGCGGCCCTTAACCTCAACTTCACTTGGAAGCACTTCTGAATGCCCAGGACGAAGGAGGACATCATCGTAGGTAAACGACTGCCGTAGTTCTATCTTTGACATTGCATACCACCTTTGCGGAAAGAATGAGGGAGGAATTTGCTGTATTATAGCGAAATAAAAAACGCTCGGACAGGGCCCATGATGGGATTAAGAGAGACTAATTATTTTTTTGCTGACGATCGTAATTCTTGAGTTGATCGATCAGACGATTGACTTCTTCCTCATGACGCATTTGCTGCTTGTATTTGTCGGTGAGTGACCCGTCGCCAGCATCTTTGGTGGCACGCACAGGTTCAACGGAGGCCGGCGCACGATTCTGGCCCTTGCCCCCAACACCATAGATCGTCACTTTAACCCCGGAAAGGTGTTTGTACTCATTTTCTCGATGCCAAACTTTTTTAGGAGCTATTCGCTTGGCCTCGGCCAGCTTTTGCGCCAGCAGCGCTTTAGTATCAACCTCACGGGCCTGGACAGGCGCTTCTTTTTGAATATAGACAACCTCACCGGGAGCAACTGCTTCCACGGGAGCTGTGGCTGGCCTTTGCTCAGACACCTTGACGGGAGCAACGGCTTCGGTTGGCATAGAGGCCGGAGCGCGATTGGGAGCAGCAGATGTACTCGGAGTGGTCATTGTTTGTGACAAGGGATCAACTCCCACAAAAAGCGACGTCACCTTTTTATAGCTCTCAACACCAATGGGAGTTGGATTTCGAGGAACCCCATTGTCTATATCTTTTTGGATAAAGGAAAAGTGCCCTTCTGATACGGCCACAGTCACATCTTCCAGAAGTTGATTGCACATATCAAACTGTCCGCGCACTGAGAGCACCTGAGTTTTTCCGCTGCCACTATCGTAAGAAACAATCGCCTCACCAATGGTATATGACACTTTGGCATTGGCCGTTTGTATGAGAGATACACCGCCATCTCCCTTGGTTTGAACCCACAAGTGTCCCGAGCGAAGATCAATCAAACGACGCATGATCTGCACATGGCCACCACCGGCCAAATGATAAATGTGATTATAGTAATCGTTGAAAGTAATTTGCGCGCCATCTTCCGTTATGATCTCGCTCATATCCTCAACCAGATCACCGATTTTCAAGGTTTGGGTTTTGCTATCAATTAAAATAAAGGCCTTACCCGAGAGATCTTTCACGATCGCCACAGGTGCCGCGCTGGCAGGAGCACTCCAACACAAAAATGACAAGGCCAAACCAGTGGCCATCATTAAGAGCTGTGTCGTTCGCTTACTATTCTTTATATTTTTGTAAAATTCTTTCATAATGAGCGCTCAGTATTTGCCATTCAGTGGTATTACGATATTTCTTGCGAAATTCTTCGACTGTGCCAAAGAAGGCCTTGGAGTCTCCCTGTTTTAGCTGGGCCAAGGCCATCCACAACTTTGCGCCTCGATAATGTTTGGATGTTGGGTATTTCACCACTAAGCGATCTAAGTTTTTCAGCACCCAATCGAGATGCTTTCCACTTTCGTAAGCGGCAACTCCGGCCTGAAATAACACGCTGTCATTCAGCGCCTCATGGCCAGGATACTGATCAATGAAGGTTTGAAAATACTGTGCCGACTTTTCATAATTTTTTAATTCAAATTCTTTTTGAGCGGTGGCCATTAATTCTTTTGGCCCCCACTTGAAAGTTTCTTGATTCACAAGATCGTTTTCGGGATAGACGGAACGAATGCTGGCCGGTGCTCTGCTGTTCGTTGCTGTTTTGCTCATGCCCAACTGCAGCTGAAGATAGGAATTTTTTGACTTCAATTCTTCGATTTCATATTTGAGGTCACTGGCCTGGGCGAGTAACATTCGATTCTCACGCGCTAACTCCAAGGCCTTGACCTCATAGTTATTCACGCGCGCCGCTTGCACTTCAAAGCGCTTAACCATGTCACAAGCTGTAAACAGCCAACACATCGACAAAATAACGATAATTCTAACCATGGCCCTTCCTTATTGTGGGCGTATGCTCGTTATCTATTCGGTGTAGTTGAGAAAAACTTTAAAAGTAATTAGATAGGCCGGTTAGAATCAGACTAAATCAGTATCCCAGATCAGATAATCACGCCATTCCAGAGGATCATCATCTGTTAAGCGAAAAACAAGTTGAGGAGTCCATTTGGGTACAGTCGGTCGATTTTTGGGATGCATGTGGGCCTCGACCGGCAGAAGATTGCCCTTTTTGCCATTACACTTCTGACACGCCGTCACAACATTGCTCCAAGTGGTTTTCCCGCCACGACTTAAAGGAACAATATGGTCTAACGTCAGTTCTTTCATGGAAAACTGGTGAGTGCAGTATTGGCAGGTGAAATTATCGCGATTGAAAACATGAAATCGCGTGAGGCGAACTTGCCGGTTTGAGCGATGGCGCGCGAGCAACCTAAGTACTTTCGGGAGCTTGAACTCCATTCGAGGGGAATGAATATCAATTTCTTCGTAAACATCCACAACTTCCGCACGACCAGTCAGCCACAGAATCATGGCCCTCTGCCAGCTCACGACTTTGATTGGGAAATAAGTACAATCTAATAAAAGCGTGCGCATCCTAATCACTTCCTCAACAGAACACGCCGGAACAGCGTCTAAGACTAGTTTAACACACTTTTTGACCTACCTCCCCCCTGGGAAAACAAGGCCTTATAAGTTACTTTGACTTCCCTCTTGCATGACTTTTCCATGAGTTATATAATGGCCCGTTTTTATCTTATTAATCGCCTTTTTTGCTGGAGTACTGCATGCCCAATGATTCGTCTGTAAAAATTGACATCGATGGTTCCAAGTATGGTGTCGAAGGTTCTCTCAAAAAATTCAAACGTCTGTGCGAGTCAGCGGGTGTCTTGAAAGAGTATCGCAAAAGAAAAGAATTCAAAAAACCATCTGTGCGCAAGAAGGAAAAAACCGAATCGGCACAGAAACGCAAGGCCAAAGAGGCCTCTAAATTTCGTCGGTCTTCCTACAAAGTTTAAGTTCGCGATTGCTTCATCTCTCGAGTAAAATCGTTACTATGAATTTGCGATTAAGAATTTTCCTCACCGCCTTGGTTGTTGGCGCTGCATTTTGCGGTACAGTTTCGTTTGGCGAAGAACAAAATTCAGTCCCGGAAATCCCTGTCAAAGTTGGCATTAATTATTTCCAAGATGGTTCAGATAAATTTCTGGTCACACATTTTGAGAATTTTCCCGGCTGGCATACTTATTGGCTGAATCCGGGAGATGCCGGATTACCGACTAAAATTTCTTTCACACAAAATGATAAAAATTTTTCGCTGGTTGAACTCGAACGCCCTGCCCCCCGCAAATTTGTCGAACAGGGTGACATGTGGGCCTATGGTTATGAAGGCGCGTACTCCATTTTTTTCAAAATCCCCAAAGATGCAATGTCACGTTTGGCCTCCCCTTTCAAACTCAAAGCGACTTGGCTGGCCTGTAAGCACATTTGCGTTCCAGGACATTGGGAAGCCGATCTTCAATTTCAAAGTGACGAATTTAAAATTGTAAAATCTGTTCCCGAAAATATTGCTCAACTCAGCTTAGGGAAAGACGAGATAAAGTCCCGTCTTGCCATGCTACCCAAAAATGCACCGTGGCCCGTGCAGCTCGATGTGAGCATGTACGAAGGCATGAAAGAAAAGGAATTAATTTTATTTTTAAATTTTCCTCGCTTCTATGAAACGGCCCCCAAATATGCTGGACAACCTCTGCTCATTC
>JAHFAA010000225.1 GCA_023250775.1 Bdellovibrionales bacterium | reverse complement strand
ACATTAACAAAAGATCCCTTTCACTGATTATACCTACAATTTCAGTTCCTCTTAAGACGGGGATATGTCGAACTCCCCGCATTTTCATAATCTCTTCAACATTACTGATAGGCTCGTCACATTGTACGCCATCATCACAGGGACTAGCGTACTCAAAAACGGTGATCTTATCTAAATCTGGTTTCATAATCTCTCTCCTTATTTCAAGAGAAATAAAAGATAGATGGTGGACTTCCAAAAAAAATAAATTTTAAGAAAGTCCGCCACCTTTCATTTTTACCGCACATTGGGTTTTCCCCAGTACGGCGAAGGGTAGGCATTTCAAACGTTGCATTCGTCTCTTACTTTTAGCTTAAGGCGACCATGCCATACACCAAAAGTATCAACTTGACATACGTCCTTCGCTTTGACATTTGCATGCCAAAGCCGCCATTACAGTTCTAGGTTATTCACCTAAAAACTTCACCCTAGAGGCCCTCACTCGGTCAAAGGTTGTGCGACCTTTGACTTTGAACGCTTCTCGGCCTCAACTGCCCCGCTTCTCAGCAACCCAGAAGTTTTATTCCTCCTCGAAAGGATGAACTTGTCTCTGTGCTGTTCGAAAAGAAAAGGTCTTCTTTTCGAGTCTTGAAGTCGGTTCCGAGCTTTCACTGACCATCCTTCTCGACATGTCATTCATTCACCCTAAAGAATCCATTCACTGCATAAGTCTCATCTCTACGTGAACAGCACGGGCCTTCACCTCGTTTGAAAAAGGTTCGGCATTCTCTAAGATACAAAAAGCTTCACTCGCGTTACAACCTGTCGATTGATCCCGGGAATTTTTTATATTCCCTTTTGCGCCAGCATCAAAATGCAAAGTCACCTTTGTATTTTGTGACGGAGATCGCGAAAACCATGAAACCCTTTTTCCGGCAGGACTTTCACCTGCGAATGGTCAGATAGCTTCGCTACCTTCAAACAATTATTACGTTACTCTCATGAATTAGAAAAACAAGTTGAATGATATTATTCCAGATGGTGATCATGCTCAGTTCTCAGATGAAGAACCTCTGCGTATAACTATAATCAATAGACGGCCTAAGCATGGTCATATCAATTATTGCTATGAACGGTATGCTCTCATCACTAAATTCACAGGAGGTGCTATGCAATTGTTGAATACCCAAAATAACCAGAGCGCAGAGTTTAGTGACGCTGTTTTCAGACTTGAAAATAAAAAAAATGCCGTAAGAATTCGCAAAAGAGTGCGATGCGAGGTATGTGGGAAATTTTTCCTGCAACGTAGTAAAGATGTTCGTCGATGTCACTATTGTGGCGACGATGTAAGTTTGGGGCAGAAAAATACCTAAGTTGCTTAAGCAATACTTACTATTTGTTGTTTTAACCCCGGTTTTATTAGTCTCTTTATATATTTTCGCCGCCCTTGCCTGTGTGCTTATACCGATTGGTGTGAATTATCCCGACGGCGAAAAGATGGTGGAAATTCTAGTCGAAGTTAGCACCATTCATACATCATTTATTTTACCTGTCAAAAATGACGATGTAGATTTCAGAAAGTATATCTTTTCTCCACAACTGATTGCGAGCACCCCGAAAATAAATTATATAAGTTTAAGCTGGGGAGACCGAGATTTTTTTCTCGAAACTCCTACCTGGAATCAGTTCAAAATCAAAACAGCATTTAACGCACTTTTTAGAAGTGCCGCCGCAGTCATTCACATTGAATATTTTCATCAACGCCCGAATGGGAAAAGCTATTATACCCTCCATCTTCCTCGCGATAAATATGTGTTATTAGTAGCGTATATCACGGGGTTTTTGAAACAGGATGAGAATGGATAACCCAAAAAAATTGTAGGCGGCCATCTTTATTATGGCACGGATGAATTTTATGAGGCCAAAAAAAGTTTTAGTGCCTTTCACACTTGTAACATTTGGACGAGTAACGGTCTGAAACTTATCAACTATAAAACAGCAGTTTGGTCACCATTTCCCCTGGGCATCAAATATTATCTCAATAAATGAGAGAGATATTCATGTCACAAGTCATTGTTCATAAAAGGGGCTGCTGCTTAAATTGAGTTTGAGATCCTTTAAAAGCGAGGAAAAAATGAATGTCACCATTAGTTTTAAACATTTGGAACACACTGATGCAGTTGACAATAAAATCCGTGAAAAAAGTATGCATTTTGAAAAATATTTAGAAGGTGTATCCCATGTCAAATGGATCTGCTCTTTGGAAGATTCTCTGCCTGTTAAAATGCATGTGGCAGAAGTGCATGTCAGTGCTTCAATGTGCAATTTTTTTGCGAAGGCCGAAGCCGAGAATTTATATAAGTGCCTTGATGCAGCAGCCGATAAAATGGAAAAACAACTTCGTCGACATAAAGAAAAATGGCACAACCGTCTTCACGAGGAACATGAGGTTGAAATTCTTGATCCTGAGAAGGCCTGGGGGGCATATCCCGAAGTCGAGTGGGGAGATTTTAAAAAAGCGATGGATAAAGAGCACCCTCTGGATTAGGAGAAGTAACAATGAAGGTCCTGTGGTCTTTGGAGCCATTCCATCAAAACTCTTTAAGCTTAAAGGGAATGCATGATTTATTAAGGCAACTTGTCGGTTCGCTTGCCAATATCGAGATCGGATTTATTGTGACAAGATCTGAGCCAGAGTTATATCTGGCCTATGACATCCCTCAAAAAGCACGATATACGACTTACCCCCGAAAACTTTTGAAAGATGTTTTACAAAAGGCCAAGATTACCATTGATGATAAGAATCTTCATGTCATCGATTTTGACACAACTTCCAATACCGCTGCAGTCGATCGATTACTAGCGGTGACAAAATCGCGCAGTGCTGATCTCATTGCTCTCTACACACATGCACGTAAAGGTTTTCGAAGATTTATGCTCGGAAGTTTTGCCGAGACGATCATTCATCGAAGTAAGACAAATCTTTTACTGATCAATCCTTTAGCAAAACCTCCAGAGAAAATAAGGCGTATCATATTCGCAGCTGACTTTTCCCAATCAACGAAAAAGGCGCTTCAGCAATCTTTGGAAATTTGTCAAAAGCTGAAAGCTGATCTCACAGTGTTCCATGTCGCAGAAATTATCTACGAATGGTCCTTGGATGAAACTGACTCACAAATTCACAGCTATCGTAAAAAAGTTCGAAGAACATGCGAGTGGATTGAAAAAGAATGTAAGACCTTCAATGTTCCTTGTGAGGTGATCGTCTCTACAGAGATCAAACCAATCACTGATCTGGTCCTTAATGCCGCCAATAAGGCAAAGGCCGACATGATTATTGTTGTCGCTAAAGTAGGCCCTCTAGCGGCACTCATGGGGGGAAGCATTACGCGGCAACTGATTCGTTCCAGCACGAAACCAATTTTGGTTCTTAAGTAAGTTTAAATTATGCCAAACGCCGTACCAGCAAACTTAACTAGCATCGGGGCCAAGGCGAAGCTTTTGCAGTATGGCCCGAATTCCCTGCCTCGTTCTATTCGAAAGAGTTACTTCTCGCGTTTCCTTTATATCATGCACGAGCCGATGCTCTTGCTATTAGTTTTAATAGCGAGTCTGTATCTGATTATGGGTGATTTAGGTGAAGGCATGTTATTGAGTTTTTCTGCGCTGCTTGTGATTGGAATTTCACTTTACCAGGAAATCAAAACAGAGCGTGCCTTAGAGTCGCTTCGTAAACTTTTAGGTCAAAGGGCCCGAGTCATTCGTGACAATAACGAACAAATAATTCCTGCTGAAGAACTTGTCCCTGGTGATTTAATTGTCCTCCATGAAGGAGATCGAATCCCGGCCGATGGCACTCTTATAGAGTCTTCAAATTTGAGTGTCGATGAATCGCTTTTGACCGGAGAATCCTTTCCAGTTCAGAAGACGGCATCTGCGGGAGGTGATGTTCGCGTTTCCTCGAGCACTCTTGTCGTGCGCGGAAAAGCGCTTGCGCGTGTCGAGAAAACGGGGAGCGAAACTGAAATCGGAAAAATTGGAAAGATGTTACAAGAGGAAGTCCCAACAGAGCTTAATCTCTCAAGTGAAATTCGCTTTCTGGTGAAACTTTTTGGATGGTTAGGTGCTGTCGCTTGTGTTGCCATTATAATTTTTTATGGTGTCGAAAATGGTGACTGGATTAAAGCGCTGCTCCTCGGACTTGCTGCGCAACTTTCACTTTTGCCTGAAGAATTTCCAGTTGTATTAACAGTCTTTATGGCGCTTGGCGCTTGGCGACTTTCAAGAGTTCACGTTTTAGTGAGGCAGCCGAATTCTATTGAACGCCTAGGAGCTATTACTACATTGTGTGTTGATAAAACTGGTACTTTAACTCAAAATTTGATGTCGATTTCTTGTATCCAAGACGAGCATACTTTTTTTTATCTCACCAAAGAAAATATAAATGCTCTGCCTGAAAGTCATCACATTATTATCGAATATGCCATCCTTGCCAGCCATCTCGATCCTTTTGATCCCATGGAAAAGGCCCTTCGCAAATTGGCTGAAGAGACTGCCTGGGGTAAGGAGCACCTGCACAAAGATTGGTGTTTTGTTCAAGATTATCCACTTTCTGAAAAACTCTTTGCCATGTCTTGTGTTTGGAAAAAAATCTCTGAAGATAAATTTTATGTGATTGCGACAAAAGGGGCTCCTGAGGCCATCGCCAATCTATGTCATTTAAGTGAAGCTGATTCCGCAAGGGCCTTCCAGTCCGTGAAGGTTATGGCATCTCAAGGACTGAGGGTCTTAGCCGTTGCAATGGCACAATTCACACCTGAAAAACTGCCTGATCAACAACACGATTTTGATTTTAAATGGCTCGGTCTGGTTGGTCTTGAAGATCCTTTACGCCAAGAAGTTCCTATGGCCGTCCGGCAATGTCATCAGGCAGGAATAAGGGTGATTATGATGACCGGAGATTATCCTGAGACCGCGCTTAAAATTGCCAAGGAGGCCGGCATTGATGCGTCTGGGCCTTTGATTACAGGTTCACAACTGGCACAATTGTCAGATTCCGAACTGATGTCTCAGATTACAAAAACCCATATTTTTGCTCGCATGATTCCGGAGCAGAAACTTAAAGTTGTGAAGGCGCTGAAGGCCTCTAAAGAAGTCGTTGCCATGACAGGTGATGGAGTGAACGATGCTCCCGGACTCAAGTGGGCCGATGTGGGCATCGCCATGGGAGGTAGAGGAACAGATGTTGCGCGTGAAGCTTCCGATATCGTTCTTCTCGATGATAATTTCGCCTCAATTGTCGCGGGGATCGTAAGAGGGCGAACTATTTTCAGCAATATAAAACAGGCCTTGAGTTATATCGCCTCGATTCATGTCCCCATTGCCGGTCTGGCCTTGATTCCCGTGCTTTTTGACCTCCCGCTTATTTTAATGCCGGCGCATATTGTTTTTCTGCAACTGATTATTGATCCTGCCTGTTCCTTGCTTTTTGAATCAAGAGACGCCGCTGATGATGTCATGCAAAGACCTCCACGCAATTTAAAGACCAGATTGTTTAGTGGAAATGATCTCCTTCGAAGTACTTTGCAAGGGGCCTTACTCTTGGCCGCCAGTCTCGGAACTTTTATCGCCGCCATGAAATGGGGAAGAAGTTCAGTAGAGGCAAGAGCGATTTGTTTTAGCGTACTCGTGCTGAGCAATGTTGGATTAATTATTGCTGATATCTGTGAAGGAAAAATTCGACAAACTTTAAAATTTTTCTATCATCGAACAAATCTTTTTATTTTATTGGCCACCTTTTTTCTCTTAATGATGACTCTCTATTTTCCTCCCGTTCAAAATTTATTTTTGTTCGCGCCCGTCAGGAACCTGGACCTTCTACTGACTTTTTTAGTCGCGTTTTTAATCTTTCTAATTTTGAGTCTTTGGAATTTTTCCGTGGGACGAAAGCACTAATTAGGCGCTTTTACTATGATTATCCTGTATCTCCTATTTTGCCGATAAGCTTTTGAGTTATTTGGGGAATCTATGCGCCTCCTTCTTCTGCTAGGAATTTTCTTTTCCTTGTCCGTCCAGGCCGATGTGGAGGAACAAATTCGTGCCGCCATTTTTGATAACAACATTGGCAGACTGAGAACGCTTCTCCATGGTGTGAATCTTGCTGAAGAAGGTTCCAAATACATGGAAGATGCGGTTTTTTTTCATCGATCTCAGGTGATTCGAGTTCTCGTTCAAAATGGTGCCGACCTTGAATCAGTGAATGCCTTCGGGCACACCCCATTAATGGATGCGGTTGCAGGGCCGGATGTGGATATGGCCACGGTTCGAACTTTGGTGGAGCTTGGTGCTAACGTCAATGCCATCGGAAGTAATGGTGGTGATGTGCTTTCGAGTGCGACAACGAATGGTTCTCAAGCACTGATCCGCTATCTGATGG
>JAHFAA010000224.1 GCA_023250775.1 Bdellovibrionales bacterium | reverse complement strand
TTATGGAGAAATTAGTTTTCTCCCCACTCTCACTCCCGGTTTCAACGAGATCAAGCTTGCCCTCAATCTTTCTGAGGTTGCAAAGGTTCAAGGAGCGGCCAATCCTACACTTCCCAACGGCTCGCCCATTCCAATTGGCGGTATTGGCCAAGTACCAATCATCGAACTGCTCATTCCTGGAACTAACGTGAAAATTTACTTTGCTCTCGATCAGAAAACGGTACTCGTTGGTATCGCCGCCGCCATCAAAGAATTTGATGTGCTCTCGAACTATCTTGGCGGTGCCAATATTTTTCTTGGATTCAATATCCAAGGTGTGCTGGGATCGGCAGGTATTTTTACTTCTCAACAGTCTGGAAAAAGTGGCATTGGACTTTTTGTTGACATTAGTTCAGTCATTAATACCGACATTCTCAATGATTTGATTAATGGCAATCATCCGAGCAACTTTGCCAGTTCAAGTTATAAGGCGTATTCAGCCGATGTTGTACCTGTGCAAGGCGAACTTAAATTCCTTCAGTCCTCAACAAGTCAGCGACAGATGTATAACTTGGGTCGTGGTATAGATTCAATCCAACGCAAGACTAGAAGGATGAATCTACCGTAGTCTTCGCAGGTCAGCTCAATTTTTCGCGAAAACTAAACGGGGGCCGAGATGTTCGGCTCCCTTTTTTTTATCAAGTGACCGACGAGAGTACTCAGATGTAATATTTGTTCTATTTTGGGTGTCATCTGGCCTAAGATTATGCAATGGAAATAGTTCTTTACGTTCACGACTTGTACCCTGAAATTGGCCATAGTCATGCCATGATTGAAACGTTAAAGCATTTTCCTCGTGGCGCCATCGATAAGTTGACCGTGGTTGCTTTTGAGTCTGCAGAATTAGACAAATTATTTCCCGAACTTGCGGGCAAATGTTATTTCAAGAAAGTTCCGGGAAAGAAACTGACTCCGTTTCTAATTAAACTCCTTTTTTATCAGATCTATTGTCTGGTCTACTCATACTTCAAAGTGGCCCCCAAAGCACTCGAACTGAGCATCGGTATTGCTCATCTGCGACCACAATTCGTCAATGTGCAATTCTTACATTTCCAATGGGCCAAGCACTACTTCTCAATGGAGAAAATGCCTCTCTATAAACTTATATATAAAAAGATCTTTTTTTATTGTCTTCAGCTCGGCGAACAGATCGTCTATGGAAATCCTAAAACTAAAGTAGGGGCCCTGTCCTTCTTCGTCCAACAGGCGCTCATCGAAAAATACAATCGAAATTCGACAAACACTCATCTTACCTACTCCGGCATCAACATTCATAAATTTGCCCCAGATCTGAGACCTCGCAGGGAAATCTGGGCAGAATTAGCGAGTCTGTATCCTGCCATGAGCAAGATCAATCCTGATAAACCCATTGCTCTTTTCGTCGGGGCCATGGAACGCAAGGGGCTTCCTCACATTTTGAAGCGCTTAGAAAAAGATAGCTCTTCTTGTTATCAATTGATCGTGGTGGGTCGCCCGGAAACTGGATCACAGATTGATCTGAGTTTATATCCAGGAATTGCCCACATCCCTTACACGAAAGAATTGCCAAAATTCTATTCTCTTGCTGACCAGTTTTTGTTTCCAACTTTATATGAACCTTTTGGCCTCGTTATTATTGAGGCGGCCATTATGGGCCTCGAAGTGTACACGCTTAAAAATGAGGTCGGAGCAGTAGAATTGCTTGTCGGACTCCCGCATATTAACGTTGCAGATCGCATTGATAATTTTGACATCCCTAAACCACGCCTCTTATCAATCGAAGAAAAATTACAGCTTAGAGAAGAAAGATTGAAACGTCTGACAGATTATAGCTGGAGCGAAACAGGCAAGAGCTTCTACCGTCTACTAAACAGTTCAACTACTCCTACGGTCGGCGCTGAACCTGACGGTAAAGCAAAATAGATGATAAAACAGTGGCGATGACGCCGATCAAGCTGGTGTAATAGGCCCTATTTGCATAAAAATCATCTTTCTCGATAAACACCGTATCACCAGGTTTCAATTTATAATCAAAGGCCGTGGCGTCCCCGCCTTTGGAAATATCAAAATATGATTCATCGATCTTCTCACCAACCTTACGAGTCACACGCACCTTATCGAGAACCGCATCACCAGAAGGGCCGCCGGCCATGGAAAGACCATTTACCAAACTTGTCTCAATCGGGATAAAATGCAGTCCCGTTTTCCCAATGGCGCCCCAAAAATGCACAGGAATCAGAACTTTTCCTTTCACCGCAGGACTATAAAAAATAGATCCAGCAGATTTGCCTAAGGTCGTTGTTTCTGAGGGCAAAACAAGTTCCCGAATATTGTACTCGGAATTAGTTTTATCGGCCTCAACATCTTCTTTTTTAGGCCCATTTTCGCCTGCAAAAACAAAAGAACTTTCAAGAAACAAAAGTGAGGAAAGGAAGAGTGAGACGAGTTTTTTACAGTTCATGTTTTCATGGTAGTGCGCGAAAAGATATTTCGCAACTTAAAACTTGCATGAGACAATAGAGGGGGTATGAATAATCACAATCTCCAAACGACTATCTCCATTCCAGAGGCCTTCTCTACAAGTGGTATGCCTCTCACGAAAAGTTATGTCGTGTGGACCATGATTATTTTGGCCATCGTCCATTTCGCTTTCAATTTTCTCTACCTTCCCCATTTAAAATGGTTTTATCTTTTTGAAGTTTTGTGTATCACTTATTACATCATCCGACTGCCATTTCAGCATTCAATTCTGCCCTTAATGTACCTTTTTTTTATCGAGGGACAAGGAAGAATTGTTTGGGATTACAATCCATTTTTCCGAATAGTTTTTGATCTCGTTTGCCTCTTGGCAGTCTTAAAAAGTTTGGCCCTTCACAAAAAGCTTATTCCCAAAAAATTGCCTGTGTACTTTGAAGTTGCCATCTATCTGCATATCACATGGTTTTTTATCGAGATTTTTAACATTAACAGTCTTGGGGTTTTCCCGGTCTTGGCAACGTCTAAAATATATGTTTTCCCTCTCCTCCTTTTTTCATTGCTCCTTTTTAATCCCTTGGATGCTTATTCCCAAGAAATCAAAAGATTGCAAATTTTTGTTGTTGGTATGATTTTTTTAGAGACGCTTCTTTCCTGGTATCAAATGTTTGCTAAAGAAAAAGGATTAGAGCAAATCAGCAACTACTATCTCGTGGCCATGAAAACAGATGTGTTTATAGGCAGCCTTTTTCGGCCTTTTGCCACTACGATGGTCCCTGGTTTAATTTCAAGCTATCTTTTTCTAACCGTCGGACTTCTCTTTTTGCCAAGCTGGCAAGGAACTCTCAGGAAAATTGCAACCATCGCTGTTGTACTTCTTAGTGGTTTTACTCTTTTTATCTCACAGGTCCGCTCGGCAATGATTAAATATATTCTGATACTGCTGTTATCGGCCATCGGATTTTCTATTCTTGGCAAGATGAAGACTAAAATGCTGATTCCCAACCTTATGATCGGAGTCGCTTTTTATTTTCTGCTTGTTTTTTCGAATCTTGGCCAAAACGTTATTAAAGATATTGACCTAACTGAGTCAGTAAAAAGAGTTGCCATTGTTTCCGAAGGAATTGAAGTTACAAAGCACAGAATTGGCCTGGATTCTTTTCTCTCACAAATGACAACAAAACTCCTTGATGCTCCCCTTGGTCTAGGCCCTGGACGAACAGGTGCTGCAAATTCGCTCAATACAGATCTCATTATGCAAGACCCTATCTACTCCAAAAACGCAAGTTGGGCGTTTGATAATTTGTTCCTTGCTTTGGCCATCGATTTTGGGATTGGAATGATTTTTTATACCTTTCTCATTATAGGACTCCCTCTCTATCTACTTGCAAGATCAATCATGCTGATTATCCGCAAAGACAAATTGCGAGGCCAAATTGTTTTTACTTGTGCCATGATTGGCATCGTTATCGTTAGTGGAAATTGGGGGGCCAACACCCTCCCGTATAATCCTGATTCATTTATGTTCTGGTTTTGGATGGCCATGGGAATCAATCATTCTTTTGATGCCCAACCGATGCAGGAGACTATTCATGCCTAAACATTTCATAACCCTTTGGTTATGTCTTGCCATATTCATTACCCAAATTGGTTATGCGCAAACTCAGAACCTCTCACGCAACAGGGCCGAACTTAATACTGTTAATGCCCAATCACTTTCCGGTCAGACGAATCCAGAGAAAGAAAAGTTAGAAAAAGAGGCGAAAGAATTTACGTTCGGAGCACAGCTGGGGGGTTTTAGCCCTAACTACCTCATGTTTATTACCCATTACTTGGCCGGCTCAACCATGCCCGTTGTTTGTCGAAATAGTGCGGTTACTACACTTAGCGGCCCAGCGGGAATTCTTCTTCCTAATCTCTGGATCGACAACATTGTGTTTAGTCTGGGCAGTATCGTCTATTTATATTTTGAACTCTTGGTCTATGATCACTTGCAAAAAAAATACGCCGAACTTAAAACTTCATTAAATATCTGCACAACAACCGGGAGCGGTTCAGGCTCAGGAATCCAGTCGTCCTGCAACAACACTTCCGACAATAATAATGAAATTCATATCAGGGCCCTTGAAGCTGAGTACCAGGCGATGGATTATGAATTGGAATTATTAGATCAAAAAGCCGAAGCCACACGTGCGACTAAGGCTGCCTGGCTGCTCTCCGCCGTGCTCTCACTCGCAACCTACGTCACGATCGGCAATTATCCAGACATCTGCTTAGGCATGTATCCGACAACCCTTCCTCTATTAGGCCAAGGTTTAAAAGATGCATTTCTAAATTATAAACAGCAAGAACAAAACGCTTCATCTGCAGTGCAAAGTAGTATCCTTCCCGAAATATCTGCGCCAAAGATTGAACGAATTTCGAAGCAGGAGTTACTCCAAGTTTTTGACAATGCTAAAGACTTTGAATCTTTGGCGATGTCCTTAACAGAACTTCAACTGTCAAAAGCAGGGATCACTCACTCTTTATCTCTTGAAGCTTTTTTTCAAATTCACAACGAACTTAAGCATGAAACATCTTTTAATATTTCCGATGGCGATTTTAAAGCATTGAAACACTGGTTTACGCTTTCACTAAAGGGAAAGATGTTAGGAAATATGACCCATTTGCTTTCGGGAGCAACTCCGATATCCACCGCACTTGCATCGACGACAGAAGAAGAGTTTGATGAAACCATGGCGGCAAATAAAGACCTCACAGAGGCAAAAAGTTTGGGGGACTTTTTCAATGTGTTTAAAGACGTTTCTTCGATGTTTAATACCAGCACCAATGTTGTCAATCTGACAAAAGACAGTACGTTTGCTGAAGATTTTAAAAAGCTTTCTGTCAATCCCATCGGGCAATCCGAAGAAATTATGAGGCGAACAATCTCTGAGCAGTTCTTTAAACAGTTTGCCGATTATTTGGGATTTCGCAATGGTGGTGAGAATGCTTTTTTGATTTATCTTACCGTTTTTGGGGACCTTGTCGTTCTAAAATCACGAAGCCTATTGGCAAACCCTTTAGTCCCCTCTCTCTTTCCCGTGGTTCCCGAAGGAACTTTTTTATTTAAGATTGTTAGTTCTGTCGTGGGAGCACATTTTGCCAATGCTTATCGCCAAGAAATAATTGAAGCAAAGCTAAAAATAATAGAACTTAAAAAGAAAATTTCTTCAGTTCTTCAGTCCTACCAAGATCATGGCTCTGGCTCAGGTGCCTCGGCCACTGGTGGTCCTTCTGCTCATGGAGGCCAGACTGCAATCACAAACACAACCAATAACGAGCAAGGAGTGAATTGCTTGAACCAATCGGCACCACTCGGCCCTGATTCCATTGGCGCATGCCCCGCCAATAATAATACCAAAGGCAATCCCCTTACCCCGATGGAATTCGGCAATGAGAACAATCAGACGATTGGAAACATTGGCGGAGTCGTCACCGGCGCAGCAGACGCGCTTCGAGGAGCAGTGAATCGCCTCTCGATGGGAGATGTGAGAGGCTCCAGAGGCAATTTAAATGGCATCGCCAATTCAGGAGCACAGATGGCCGCTCACTTAAAAAGTGGATTAGAATCTTTTGATAAACTTCATCCGCAGAAAAAAGTCAAAGATGAGATTGCGAAAGTTGAGCGTGATATTGCCTCCCGTATTCAAATGGCCATGACAGCGGCAAAATTCAAAGGAGGCACGTTGCAACAGCTTGCGTCTACTCCTTTCAATTTTACAACCCTATCTGCCATCAATGCGGACAATAAAAAGACCACAGCTTCAGATAATTCTTCTCTTGATCATGCAAAAAAGGCAATGCCCTCCGAAACATCGTCGCTTCCCGGTTTTACCAAAATTGATTGGAATAGAAAAAGACCCTCAGGGGAAATTGGAAAATCCTCTGCTGGTGAACTAAAAGA
>JAHFAA010000223.1:1085-6443 GCA_023250775.1 Bdellovibrionales bacterium | reverse complement strand
ATCAGATTCGTTTTACCAAAACCTGTAGCTCCCACGATAAAGCTGTGCCTTTTAAAATCAATCTCATCAAGATGCAGTGGTCTTCTGGATGTATTATCAATCCCAAGTGTGTCCGGTGCATCTGTGGTCTTTTTAACGTTTAAGCGTCGGTGCTCAATCTTTTCAAGTGGCGTGCTCTTACTCACATATTTTCGCCATAGATACCCCATTAACATGAACAGAAGCTTGCCGAGCATAACAGCGCTCATGTGAATGATTTCTACAAGTGGAGTGACGAGATCGAGACCGTGGTTTTCATTTTTACTTTTCATAGACGTGCTCCCATGCCTTAAAAGGACTGATTTCTATTGTTCGGTTGCCGAGTTCAATGGTGCGTGCCTCGGCCTCATATTCGATGATGAACTGCTTTTTTACTTTGCCCTCAAGCTCCTTTGGTAATGTCGCCAGAGGGACTTCGTATTTTTTGACTGGCTTAAAACTGACTTCGGGTTTTACGTTTTGAAGTTCGGGCGAAAAGTCAAAAAGAGGAATCTCTTTGGGTTGAGGGTCGTCCATAATCATAGACGGTTGCAGTTTATCTTTAGGGTGTTCGTCAGATAGGAGATAGGCAAGTCCGGCACCTGTGGCCGCGCCTATAACGCCAAAGAGGTAGGCATTTTTATTCTGAGCCTCTCTTGTAGGCGAGAATACCGAGCCACCCATACCACCGACGATGGCTCCGGTGATTCCGGCCGTGATGATGGTACGTTTAAGTGATGAGCACGAATAAAAGACAAACAGACAGGACATTAAACATAAGGTTCTATAACGCATTGCCCGCCTCCATAAAATAAATGATGACTTCTGTCCCGGCGGGAACGGTGACAACTGGTTCCGCTTTTTTCATTTCATCCAGAAGAATTTCCGAGGTGGTTCCTCCAGAGTTAATCATTCCCTGGAGAACTTGATTTTTTGTTCCAGAGTCGCGCACTTCTCCCATGGGGGAAGAGAATCGCGTCTGAGCGGCCGAGAGCATTCCCTGGGCAAAGTCGGACAGCACCGCCCCGGCGATTAAATCTTCCTTGCCGTCGTCATATTCTCCGACAAGTCCTCCCGACCCATCGGTGTTGAGAATCTGAGCGGAGATGGCAACTTCCTTCTCAGGCAAAATCATCTTGTTGCAAAGTGTGAGCACGCGCTTGTTTTGCGTTGTACCCGCACAGGAAAAGCGTGTTGGATAAGGTAGGCCTTGATTTGGCAGTGCTCGAACAAGCACTGGCGATGCCAAGTTACTAGAGACTACCGAGTTTAGGAGAATTCCTTTATAGGTCTTGCCGGTTAAAATTTTGCTGTCGCCTTCCCAAATGGTTGGCATATTGATTCTATCTTCAAGCATGGCCCTAATCTTTTTACTATTACTTAAAATCGCTGAAAGCTCAGATGCCTTGGTGCTGGTGCTTTTCTTTCCGGCCGCTTCGGTCTTCTTTTCTTTAATGTCTGTGGCCAAGGTGATTCGTGCTTCTTTTGCCGGTTTTGTAGTTGTATCCGCCAAAATTTGCACAGAGAATCCCAGGGCGATTAAAATAATCGCTAAAATCTTCATTATGTCCTCCAGTTTCCTAGTTTAAGATTCGGCTTCCCTCGAAGATGATTGGTACACCCTTTGAGAAATGGTCGGTCTTGTCCTTGTCGACCTTTTGCCCGTTGACCGTGACCGGCCCATCACGTTTGTTGATAAATAAAATCGAGCTGGCACCTTCTAAAATTTGATAGTCAGTTGTTGTGACGAGTTCCTTCATGGCGTGATTGATAACGCCATCCTTGACCTCGATAAACTGATGGGGATTAATGCCATCGTATTTTAAGTCAAAATAATATTTTCTGGTTCTGGTGATGATGAGCAGATTAGATAGACGCTCTTTTTGACTTGGTTTGATGGCCAGTGTTCGACGATTATTGGTGACAGAAAAGAAAACATCCTCAGTTGGCCCACCGTAGAGATAGCTTGCAATTTCTGAATCAAAGGTCAGCGTGGTTAAGAGATTTATATTTAAAAAGAGTGTGGTGATCTGGTTTAACAAGATATAAAAAATCATAGTTCTTTCTCCTCGACCTTAATTTCGTCGATTTGCTGGATTTGGTAATAAAAGGGCAGAGCATTTCCCTCGATCAGTCCGAGCTTAAATGCGTGCAGGGCCTCTTCGCTTTTCATGATGACCTTGCACGCTCCACGTTCCAAGGATTCAACTTTTAAAAGAGTCGGGGTTGGAAAAGACATCGAAGCTCTACTCAAAATCGCCAAAAGTTCTGGGGTAATGATGCTCTTACTTGGTTCACCGGAGATCACCGATAAAAAACCTTGTCGGCAGACATCTTCGGCCAAAAGGCGCTCTTCAAAGATGGCACCGCTTTTATAAATGACATAGCTCTTTCCCATGAGGACAAGCGTGCTCGAAAGTCCTGAAAGGATCAGTGCTCCACACAGTAGCGCCTTAAGAATTCTGTTTTCACGCACAAAGGCCGCTTCAAAATCACTAAACTTCATGGCGTCTTTCCTTCTTTTGAGTATCAGGGCGCGACTTGGGTGCCTCTGCCATTTTACGAGGAGTAGAAACAGTCACACTTGGTCTTCCAGAGGAAAGAGGATAGTGGACTTTGTTTTTAGCGATGTTATTTCCATCAAGGCCGTACTTCTGCTGAATGGCCTCTCGATGTTCAGGCGTGATGCTGTCCCAATATTTTTTATCAAACTGAAAAGATTGTTTTTCTCTTTTTGAAGTCCGACTCCCTGAATTGTTCTTTGGAGTGCCACTGTTTTGAGCTTGGGGCATTGGCATTTTAGAAAGTGTCAGAGCTTCATCCTTAGTCATCCCAACTGCTTTCAAACGCTCATCAAGTGATCTTCCAGTGCTAAATGGACTTTTAATGCTGCCTTTTTTATCAAGAAGGTTCATCTTGCTCTTATCTGGAGTATTCTCCTTTTGCAGAAGTTCTTTGATTGATGGTTCCATCAGAGTGTTTGAACCAACTTGACTCATTCCTCGTGCTGTATTTTTTATTCCTCCTGCAAGCATTGGAGAAAAAGTTATGGCCTTTATCCCCGAACTCACCACCATGGCCCCCATCTTGGCACCAAAAGAGTGAATCCCATCGCCCTTAATCATGCCAAACGTGATCACTGGGGTGATGAGCAGAAGAAGGGTCACACCAAAAAGCCAGATAAGATTGTCGATACTGGAAACCGCCAGGGCACCATGATCGGCCCCTTCAGTAAAACTATTTCCAACTAGAGATAAAATGGCGACCACTACGAAAGGAAGAATCATGCACCAAATTGAGGCCTGGACAGTGCCTTTAAGAGCATCCTGCGTCCATCCGAGGAAATAGAGAACGGCCGTGATTCCAGAAAAGACATAGGTCAGGTGATAGACGGTTGAGTAAATGAGTTTTAGAAGCCAGATAAAAGCTTTCGAGAGGACAAAAAGCCCAGAGGCCAGAAGATCATTGAGATTCGGAACGGCGAAGCGATCCAAGAAGTTCCATGATTTATTTTCGGCGGTTCTGACTTTCGGTTCATACCATTTTTTAACAAAAAGATTTCGCGGACTTACTTTTTGCAAGGTGAGTGACGCTGTTTCTAAAGCAGTGCCCACGGCTACCGTATGAATCTGGTAAAAACCGGCCATGAAGATCACGACGATGATGAGTTTTTTTACAGCGGTCATCATATTAAAGTCGCTAAAAAAAGCACCAATGACTGCGACAATAAAAAGTGGGGCCACAAAATATTTGGCGATGGTGTTTAACTCTATGTAGAGATTGAAGACGGACGGGTCTTCTATTAAGAGCATTTCGCGGATGAGGTTAGCTTTCATAATTTTTTTGCCTTATTCTGCCCATAGGTTTGCTCACGCTTAATCTGTTCTAAGCGTTTCTCCTCCATTTGCTCGGCCAATAGACGATTGGTGGTTGCTTGCTTTTCCAACATTTCGAGCTGGGTGTTGTGCATCCCCACCTGAGATTCCAAAATTAGCGCGGTATTTTGGGCCGTAAGCTGACTGGCCCTCCCAACAGTCCTTGCCTGCACGGATTTATTGACCTGGGCGATTGCTTGCTTTTCTTTTTTGTCATTAAAGCGTTTTTCAATTTTGACCTGGGCCTTGGTCTTGCGCTCTTCATCTTTGATGATGCCGTATTCGCGCATGAGGTCTTTTAGATCAGACAGCGAGTATTTAAGTTCTCGAATGGCATTGTTTAAGTCGCCTAAGTTTTCAATTTCTCGTTTGGCGGTTAGTTGGTTGGCAAGATAAAGCACGCGTTCGGCGCGAAAATACTCATCTTGGATGAGTTCGTTATATTCTTGCATCTTCTTGGTGTACTTTTCCGCATTGGTAACCAATTTTTCTAACTCATTAAGCTGACTGGCCGTGGTCGTCACCAAATCAAATAAAAGTGCCGTATCTTGACCGAAATTTAATTGGGCATGGGCCTCGAAGCAAAAGAGCAAAAAAATGAGTGCTTTCATGCGTGACTCCAGCTTGGATGCTTAATTTTTGTGTAGTTGATAAGGGCCTTCTGATAGGGGAGAAAGCGCCCTTTTTCCTGCATATAGTTTTCAAAGTGATTCAAATCTTGTTTATCAGAGGTAAAAATCTCGTATTCCAAGGGGGTAGCATAAAAGCGTGCTGGCTTTGAAAAGTTCTCAGACGCCACCACAAACTCGCTATACTCGCCTTTCTTTGAATAAACACCGGCGACTTGGACGGCAAGATGCTCACTTACAAATTCACTTGGTTTCAAATTTTGCTTAAAGAAAAACTTGAAATAGGTATTTTGAATAATCACCCGTCCAAGTTGCGTTTCTGAAAAATCGTCTAGATTCTGGGAAAGCGCCACCGCCGAGGCATCGTGCTTTCTAAAAGTACGAAAACACTCGGCGATATAGTCGGCGTTTTTTGATAAAAGATTCCAACACTCGTCAAAGATAAAGACCTTGCGTCCTGGCATATTTTTGAAACATTCAATTAAGAAAATGACCAGGGGTGCTTTGATATTGTCGGGATAATTGCCAAGGTCACTGTAGATAAAGTTTTGTCCGCTATGAACGTCATTAGAAAAATATTCTTTGATTTCGGCAAAATAGTGAGAGATGCCGGGAAATTCAAGCTCCAGGGCAGATAAAAATTCATCAAAGGTGGAAATCTCGTTTTTGATAACTGTTTTTATGACTTCAAATAACCGGCCTTCTTCCTTCTTAGGCAATTTTTCGTCGAGCACACTCATCACAAATTCTTTTAGGTAGCGAGGACTTTTAAACTGCATGGGATTAAACTTTTCAGAAAAAATAAGGCCGGCGTGAAAAAGGGAGTTTTTCTTAAA
>JAHFAA010000223.1:0-1075 GCA_023250775.1 Bdellovibrionales bacterium | reverse complement strand
GGCCTTGGTGCCACGTTCCAGCTCAAACTTTAAAATTTTGTTGGCCAGCATGGATTTACCCTGGCCAGAAGATCCCGTGATAAGAATGTTGTAGTTATGGGCCACCGGCGAAAAGAGGTCAAACTTCAAGCGGGCCTTTGATCGGGCCTTAAATGTTAGGCCCTCATCTTTGTTACTATCTGGGCCACTCATAAGATGATCGCGGCAAAAAGGGATAAGACCTGTCAGATAATCGGAGGGGATAAGAAGTTTTCGCTTAAAGCTTGGGGCGACGCCAGGAACAATCGTCTGGAAAAAATAACCTAAGGCCCGCGATTCAACCCGGACAGCAGCATCTAGGCCTTTCATGCTATCTAAAAAAGTTTGAGTGGAGTCGTCTAAGTCCTGTTTCGATTTTTCCTTTATGATGAAAAATAGTTCAACATCAAAGAGTGCCGTGCTCCCATTACTCAATCCTTCCAGTGTTGCCTCTGCCTCTTTGAAGGCATTCTCGCTGTTAATATCTCGAAGCCCTTTAAAGAGCCCGGAAAGATGAATTCTGCGACGAAAATCTAGGAGCATTCGTGCCTTCGCGGTTGTGTGTCGCTTAAAGCACAAAACAAAGTCAGCATGATGGTGCAGACTTGTTTCCATGAGAGCTGTTGGTGGTTTTTTTACTGAGAGGATTCGCCAAAACAGGCCTTGGATGGTCAGATAATTTTCATAAAACTCAACCTCAGCATCATCCACATCTCGGGTGTTTCCACCTACAAAAGTCTTTAGTGAAGAATCACAGCTCACGACTTCCGTCTCGCCAAGCTTGGGCGTAATCGAACTGTTGATAAAAAAACGGCCATTGAGTGCGTATATTTTGGCCCAAGGCCCAAAATCGGAGGTCAAAAGATCGTTTTCAAGAGCATTAAACTTTTTTTGAATTTCCATCCCCGGTAATTGTTCAAGATCGGGCGGCAGATATTCAAAGAAAAAGCTCTCCTCCCCCTTAAGAGAGGAGAGCGAATTTCCTTCGGCCGACCAGAGAGCACGTGTAATACTTTGGGAGTTGAAGGGAGTCATTTGCGTGCCTCCTGCTGTTTTT
>JAHFAA010000222.1 GCA_023250775.1 Bdellovibrionales bacterium | reverse complement strand
TTCGCGCGCCGCCAAGGACCAGTAGCGTTGATATTCCTCTTCCATTTTGGTGGGGGCATTACATGTTGGTAATGGGGGAGGATCAGCATGCGTCGAATTTTGAGAATTTGCTGGAGCAAAAATAAGAGAAGTCCCATCTGTTCGAAGATCGAGCTCACTTTCTTCTGTAATCCCTAGCAACTCGCCAATGTTCCGATCAATAGGAAGATACAGGTGACCATTTTGAGTGATGGGTCGAACTTTGCACGCCATAGCATGATTATAACAAAAATTGGCCCTGGCCCAAAAATCTTTTTTAAGGCATCTTAGTGATGAAAGAATAACGCCACTTAAGGATAAGAACATGACACTGCAAAAGATCATTTCTCTCGGATTTATTGTCTCGTCTCTGATGGTGAGTGCCCAGGCGGCAAATTTGGGAAAGGCAACAAAGGTCATCGGACATGTGACAAAAATTGCTCAGGAGAGTATGGAAGAAAAACCTCTCAAGGTTGATGACGATATCGCGCCACGCGACACCATTGTGACACTCGAAAAATCTATGGCCCAGGTGATTTTAGTGGATGGAAGCGTCCTCACTTTCGGCCCAAAAACTAAATTTAATTTTCGCAATATGATCTACGATGAAAAGAAAAAACGTATTATTGAATTCGACCTTCTCTATGGTCAGTTGCGTGGAACAATTTCTAAAAAATCTTCCAAAGAAAACCGTGTCAAAGTCGATACCCGCACTGTCAGTATGGGTGTTCGTGGCACAGAAATTTTGATGAATAATAAAGTGGAAGACGTGAAGAGCGAGGTTTCTGAAGTGGCGTTGTTGAGTGGTGATGCTCAGGTTCGTTATAAAAAATCAGGCAAAATTTTTAAATTGAAACCAGGTGATTATATGGTGGCGATGAATGATCCAGGTCTGACCCATATTCCTGCAAAGAGTAGTCGAATGGAAGATCGTGTCTTCCAGGCCTTGGCCTCAACAGGGTTAGGTGGTGGTGGGCCGTCGGCCTTCAAGAAGGGTGTGGGCAACGATATGGCCTTGGCCGGTACCCGTGACGCAAGTAAAGTAGACCCAAACGATTCGCAGATTCCTGAGGGCTATTTTCTTGATCTCGGCAAAGGCGATGAACTCTTAAAAAAATAAGGTCCCGATCAAAACATTCAACTAAATCCCAAGTAGGCATTTTTTGTCACATGCGGAACTTCGCAATTTTTTAAAATTTTCTTTTATCCCACGACGCATCTTTACGATGAGTTTGACACTATGGTGTCGAACGAAAATCTCTCGCATGAACGTGAATTTCCTTATCGAGGCTCGGCCTTCCTTTTATGGTTTTGGCTGGTGTGGTCCATCCTGGGATATTTTTTTATTGTCGGTGAAGGGGAGGGGTCGGTCCTGTATCAGGTGCTTTACATAATTTCTGCGATTATGGCCGCCATGGGACTCAACAACCGCATGTATGGCATCAATCATCGCATCTTATTTTATGCTGATCACATTGTCCTGCCAAAGTTGATTCATTTATGGCACTGGGAAGAAGAGAAAATTTTTTACAAAGACATTCAAGATATTCGTTTTGCACCTCTTTCCGGTAGCGATGGAAATCTTGAAATTGGTGAGATCGAACTAAAAACTCCTGGCAGTTCCTACCCAATTTTTTATCATAAGCTTCCTGTGCGAGCGATGCAGGACATTTTAAAACTCCTAGGTGAAAAGACCGGGCTCAAAGGCAGCATGATGTCTATGGAAGAGTGGGCGAAGCCAGGTGCCACTGCGCCGTCGGCATGGCAGTGGCGGATGGCCGGTCTGGCGCTTGTTGTCAGCATCTGGGCGGTGGTCAGTATTAGTGTGGCGGAACAATATCATCTGATTTTAGGGCCAAATACCATCTTCCTCTATCCATTTCTAATTTCCGGAACTGGGGCCTTACTCCTGCATCGTAAAATTGGTCAAGTTGATGGCCAGTCTAAGCGTTGGCAAAAGTTTTTTCTGCTCTTGTATTTTACTTTTTATGGCGGCATCTCCCTGGCGTTCAGCCTGATTTATTTGAATGGAGCTTTAGACACCTCGACAGCAATCGTTTCCGCCATCCCTGTTACCACACAGGCGCAATTTGATGAGAGAAAAAAGGCCTATTGTATCGAGGTGGCCATTCCATCGAATTTAGGCAGCGATGGTCGGGCGATCGCCTCCACTGACTCACTCAGCTCTGAGATGCTGCTGTGTCGCCCAGAGTTTGAAAAGGCCGAGAAAGGTACTCAAATTAAGTTATCTATCCGCAAGGGCGCTTTTTTGGGCCCATGGATCAGCGATATGGAAGTGGCACCAACGGCGGCCCCCATTCAGGAAGCAAACGAATAAGTTCTTCGAAGTCTCCAAAAGTCTTCTAGTTAAGAGCATGGGCATTTGTTACAATAAACGCCATGTTAGAACTATTTCACTATGTTCACTGTCCCTACTGCGTGCGTGTGCGCATGGCCCTGGGATTTCTGCATATTCCCTATAAGTCCACAGTGCTTCGCTATGATGATGAGGCCACTCCCATCAAATTGACGGGCAAAAAGATGTTACCGGCCATGACCTTTCCCGATGGAACCATCAATGAATCTTTGGATATTATTAAGCGACTGGATATCAAACAACAATTGGGTTTTGATTTCTTAGACAACGTCGGTCTGCCCAACGTTGATGAATGGTTAACAAAATTGGGATCGCCCGTGCATAACCTGTGCATGCCCTATTGGGTTTGGAGTCCTGAATTTGATGAGCAATCACGACAGTATTTTGAGAAAAAGAAATCGGCCAAACGCGGACCGTTTTGGCAACTGGCCCAGCAGCGCACAAAGTTTGAAAGCGAATTGGCCCCCGTTTTAAAAGAGCTCGAAGGCAACCTCAAACCTTTTTTTCAAAACAAGAACATGACCATCGTTGATCTTATGCTCGCTGCCCATGTGTGGGGACTTTATATTCTTCCCGAGTTTCGTTTCAGCGAGAAAATGCATAATTATTTACAGAGCGTAAAAAAGAATTGTCAATTTGATTACCACGCCGATTTCTGGCGACAAAAGGATGCTGTATGAAAAAAAAATGGCCATGGATTCTGGCCGGAGTGGTTCTCTTGGGCGTTGGGATTTTTTTCTACTGGCATAGCGATGAATCTGTGGTTGAAGAATCTGCCCAGGATGATTCTAAGGACAGTCGCGCCGACAAAAAGGACAAGGAAGGTACAGGTTTAAGTATTGCCGATCAAATCAAAGATGTAAAAGTGACTCTCTCGAAACCCGTTGCACAAAATTTTGAGGCCTTTAATAAAGAACTTGAGTCCACGATTGAACTGAATAGAAAAGAATTGGAAGAATGCGAAAATAATTTTGATCGCATCTTTGGAAATTCGCTGGAAGAAGAAAACCCACAATTTTTTAATGAGGATCAGATTCTTCAAACGCTCGACGAATTTGACAGTCTTCCGATGAATCCAAAAAGCTCCTCCCGACTTCTGGAACTTTTGGCCCAGGATCAGGTCGGTAAACTTAAGGCCGAGGATGTGGGGCAAAAGTTAAAAGAATTGCGTCCTTGCCGCCCTTACAAGAAAATGTCTTTTATTCATGGGCTCATGACCTATTCGAAAAAGAACAAATGGTCCGAGGCCACCAAACTGCGAGCGGTCAAATCCGTTTTCAAGTATTTTGACAAGGAACTCAGTGATCACACCACCATTTCAAATTTGAACATGCAGGCCTCGCTACTTCATACCTTGGTGTCAGAAGGCATGTTGAATAAAAAATTTGAAGAACGCGTGATGGATTATAAAGATGAGTTAGAAGATTCCTATGATGATCTTCTTGATCAGGCCGATGAGGTTCGCGAAGGCAAAGAGGCAAAAGGTGAAACGATGGATGCGCTCCCTCTCGATGTGATCCAAAACGAATTCAAACTTTCGATCAAATATCGCGAAGGTATGAAAAAAATCTTGGATGAAATGCACCAAGAGTATGAATAGTGCAGGGAAACTTCCCACCGTCAATATAGAAGGCAACGTGCGTGTCGAAAGACTTCGGCACGGGCTTGATTTTTTGGGTCTCTATCACCGTCATGAAATTCATAATTTAAATATTATTCCCACCTCCGGGCCTGTGATGGTTATTACCAATCATTCCTTGGCCACTTACGACGGATTTCTTCTTGGCAAGGCCATTTTAGAAGGCACCGGTCGCATGCCGCGCGGTTTGGGCGACGATTTGCTTTTCAAGCTTCCGTACCTGCAAGAGTTGTGTTGGGAAGTTGGACTCGTACCGGCCTCACCCAAAAATGCGCTGGAACTTTTTGGCCGAGGAGAGATGGTCGCGCTCGCACCTGGAGGAATGCGTGAGTCCTTACGTTCTTCCAAGGATCGCTATAAAGTTTTATGGCAGGACAGAAAGGGCTTCGCCCGTTTGGCGATGGAGGCCCAGGTTCCGGTGATCTTGGCCGCCTGTCCGAATAGTGATCGGATTTTCAAAGTCTATGATTCGCCTTGGACCAAGCAAATCTACGATCTGTTTCATTTTCCTTTTCCGCTTTTTCGAGGATGGGGGATGACCTTACTTCCTCGGCCCGTCAAGCTGACTCACTACTTGAGGGGCCCTTTTTTTCCTAAGCTGGAAGCGGGAGAGTTTCCCGAAGATGCAGTTCAACGTTTTCACAAACTGCTGACTCTCGAGATGGAGGATCTACTTACCAACCGAGATCAGAAGCGTCAGGTTTGAAATACTGTTTAAAGGTTACAGAAAAATTATTCGTGTATCCCGCGTTGTTGTAGAGGCAGCCGTTAGTGGTTCCGTGAGCATCCAAATAATTTTTCACAGTATGACTGGCGGTATCTTCAATGATTTTATAACTGGTGCCCACCTGAATTTGCATCCAGGCCGAGGTCTGGCCGGGATCTGTCTTATACATAATTTTTCCGCATATCTCATTAGTGTACGCATTCTTTTTGGTTTCGCGTTCGGGATTGACGATCCCATCTGACAGTTGAATGTACTGGGCCTTAATAACAGGAATCCATCCTCCCGTCGCCATATTGCCATGGACGCAGGCGATGTAGGCATCGCTTGGGAACGTGATATTGTTCACCACCTGATCAGCATTGTAGGAGTCTGGGTCAATAACTCGATATTGTCCGTCTTCATCGATGAACATCACAACGTCACTTTTTGAGATATAAAGCTGGCCGCAATATTCCGTCAGATCTGGGGTGGGCACGGGAGTCGGTGTGGGAGTGACGACAACAACAGGACCACTTCCCGTTTTTCCTAAGTCAGGATCGAGTGAAGCGCTTGATCCTGTGCCAGTCCCATTGGTGGTAAAAAAAGCATTGGACTGACTTCCCGAACCAGCGGTATTTTTCAGAGTATTGGTTTTGGCCTGAGGGACACAGGCGGCCAAAAGCAGTATCAAGAGCACTAAACTTAAGCTTTTCATAATTCCTCCAAAAACAACTATTGAAGCTGTAAATGCAAAGCTGATGCCCGATCTTTCTACATGATTTCAGATGGTTACATTGAGACCCTATAATAAATACCTGTCACTGCTCAAAAATTAGACATTTTTGAGGGCCGAGGAAGGCGACTTTTCGCAGCTAAAAACTGATATATGTCAGTATTTTCTCTTAGCGTTAAAAGGGCTAGGATGCGACGTTTTTTAAACCCTAAATATATGTTCTCTTTTTTGAGGAGTGCCACGCATGAACCCTGCAGTAAACCCAGCACCTGAGTTGAACCCAAGATCATTTTATCGTCTTCCTTGGTCTCTTACTGACAACGGTATTTCTTGGCTTGAAATCACTGACGCTTGTAACCTCACTTGCGAAGGATGCTATCGCCCTCACAAAGTTAATCATAAAACGCTTCAGCAAATTTCTGACGATTTGGATGTTTTTAAACGTGAACGAAAAAGTGATTGTATGAGTATCGCTGGTGGCGATCCTCTCATGCACCCTCAAATCGTTGAGATCGTAAAAATGATCAACGACCGCGGCTGGAAGGCCATTTTGAATACCAATGGTTTGGCCATGACTCGCGATCTTTTGAAGCAATTGAAAAAGGCCGGCGTTGCTGGTTTCACTTTCCATATTGATACAACTCAGGTGAGAAAAGATTCACGCGCCAAAGTCGAAGGCGAGCACAATGAATTGCGAATGAAATTTGCGGAAATGGTGGCAGAAGAAGGCGGCATGGCCTGTTCTTTCAACCAGACCGTAAGCTGGGATACTTTGGACCAAGTGAAAGACACTTTTATCTGGGCGCGCAAGCATCCTGATATTGTTAACACCATCGTTTATATTCTTTTCAGATCTCCACGTTTGACAGGAGATTTTGATTTTTATGCCAACGGAACAAAAGTGAGCATGGCCGAATCCTATGAAAACAGTAAGTAGGGTGGTGACAAACTGTTGTATGCAAAAGACATTGTTGCCAAGTTGAAAGAAGTTGATCCTGACTTTTCGCCAAGTGCATATTTAAGTGGTTCA
>JAHFAA010000221.1:4085-6525 GCA_023250775.1 Bdellovibrionales bacterium | reverse complement strand
AAGGTAGCCAAACGGTACGAAGAGTTAACGGAGAAAATGGCCGATCCAACTCTCTATGAGAGACAGACCGAGTATCGCACCATTACCAGTGATCGAGCGCAGATCGAAGATCTGGTCATGGCCTATCGAGAATACAGAGAAAGCAAAAAACAATTGGCTGAAGCTCAGGACATTTTGAAAAAAGAAAGCGATGAAGATTTACGGACCATGGCAAAAGAGGAGTTATCACTTCTCGAAAAAAAAATTCCTGAACTCGAACAAAAAATGAAAATTTTGCTCCTGCCCAAAGATCCTCTCGACGATAAAAACGTGTTGATGGAAATTCGCGCCGGTGCCGGTGGCGATGAGGCCTCAATTTTTGTCGCCGATGTTTACCGCATGTATCAGAACTATTTTAGGACTTTGGGATTTCGCACTGAACCCATGTCGGTCTCAGAAGGAGATCAAGGGTATAAAGAAGTTATCTTCACAGTCACCGGAGATAAAGTTTACTCCAAGCTAAAGTTTGAATCAGGCGTGCATCGAGTTCAGCGTGTGCCCAAAACCGAGGCGCAAGGACGCATTCACACCTCGACGATTACCGTTGCCGTGTTGCCTGAGCCAGAAGAAGTGGAGTTTGAGCTCAATATGAACGAGGTTAAAATTGAAGTTTTTCGTGCCTCGGGAGCGGGCGGTCAGTCGGTTAACACCACAGACTCTGCCGTGCGAGCCACCCACCTTCCAACAGGGACTGTGGTGGTCAACATGGACCAGAAGTCTCAAATTAAAAATAAGGCCAAGGCCTTGAACATCCTTCGAACCCGCATCTATGATGCAATGGTACGCGAAAAAAATGCCGAAGAGGCCAAGACGCGACGAGATCAGGTCGGCACGGGCGACCGTTCAGAGCGAATTAGAACCTACAACTACCCTCAAGGTCGTCTCACTGATCATCGCATCGGTCTGACTATTTATACTCTTGATCGTGTTATGGAGGGAGAGTTGGGGGCGGTTACAGACGCGCTCATTGCTCACTATCAAGCAGAAATTTTGAAAGGCCAAGAAGAATAGCGCGAAGAAGAATAAAAGTTTGGAAACTTTAAAGCAATATTTAAACAATTTCTTTAAACGTCATCAGCAACACCTTCAAGCGTGCTATCCGGGAATTACCCTCCATCGGCTAACTTCTGAACTGACTCGGCATTGCACCTCTCACGGGCTTTCGGATTTAAAAATATTAAATGCCGCTTTTATGAGTGGTGCTGATCACAAATTAGATCAATTTTTTCAAGGCCTAGAAAAGGGAATTCCCCTGGAATATCTGAGCGAGGAGTCCTATTTTTATAATTTTCCTCTACGGGTTGATCGACGCGTGCTGATTCCGCGAAAGGAAACGGAACTTTTAGTCGAAGGTGCTTTGGCAACTTTGCATCGTCTCGCCAAAACATCCCTTGCTGCGATCAACATCCTGGATGTTGGAACGGGGTCTGGTGCCATCGCTCTTGCTCTGGCACTTAATTATGAGGGGAAAACTCCCGTGACGATCACGGCGGTTGATATTTCTCCCTTGGCCCTGGTCTTGGCCGAGCAGAATGCCCGGCGTCTTCGTTATGCCTTGTCGCCGCATTGTTGTTTGAAGTGGTATAGGGGAGATTGTTTACAATGGGATTGGAAGGTCGAGGCCGAGTATCATCTTATTGTCTCGAATCCTCCCTACATCAAAGAATGTGACAAGCGTAGCGTGCATTCTCAGGTCTTGCGTTTTGAGCCTTCGCTGGCCCTTTTTTTGCCAGATGAAGAATATGAAAAATGGTATGAAACTTTTTTTAGTAAGCTCAAAAAAAATCTGGTCAGTGATGGCGAAGCATGGATTGAGGGAAGTGAAGATCATTTGAGGACACTTCAATCCATTGCGCGTAAACTTGATCTTCGTGCCGAAATAAAACAAGATTATACAAGTAGAGATCGATTTTTGGTGTTGCATAGGGGGGATTGTGGATAAATTAAGAATAACCGGGCCATCCAGGTTAGGTGGGGAAGTGCAAGTTTCCAAGGCCAAAAATGCCTATCTGCCAATCATCACCTCAGTTCTATTAACTCCTCATAGTGTCAAATTGCGTGAGATTCCTCGCCTGCGAGATATTGATACGGTTTTTAAATTACTCGAGAATTTAGGCGTGAAAATTAGCGGCAAAGATCACGCGGAAACCATCTTCGATCCTTCCAAGATCACGAGCCTTGAGGCCACCTATGATTTAGTCAAAACCATGCGCGCCTCGATTTTAGTTTTGGGACCGCTGCTCGGCCGTTTTAAAAAAGCAAAAGTTTCTCTTCCTGGTGGCTGCGCCATTGGGGCACGGCCGATTGATATTCATCTTGTGAATTTGGAAAAAGCGAGTGCCGAGATCGAGCTGACTGGCGGTTATGTTCAGGCCTCCACCAAAGGACTGAAAGGCGCCAA
>JAHFAA010000221.1:1032-4075 GCA_023250775.1 Bdellovibrionales bacterium | reverse complement strand
TCTTTTCCGTCGGTTGGTGCCACTGAAAATTTAATGATGGCGGCAGTATTGGCGGAAGGTGAGACCATTATTGAAAACGCCGCCTTGGAACCGGAAATTGATGACCTGGGAAATTTTTTGATTTCCATGGGCGCGAAAATTTCCGGGCTTGGAAGTAAAGTGATTCGCATCAATGGTGTGAAAAATTTGCGTCCGTGCGATTACACGGCGATTGGCGATCGGATCGAAGCGGCGACCTATCTCATGGCCGCTTTGGTTGGTGAAGGTGACGTTTTCATTCGTGGGATTAATCCCGTTTTTTTAGAGAGCGTGATTACTCTCTTGCAAGATGCCGGTGGCAATATCGAAACAGGCCCTGATTGGATTCATGTCATGCCCTCGAGTCTTAAGCCCTTGAAGATTGATACCGCTCCTTTTCCAGGATTTCCTACCGATGTGCAAGCGCAGTTGATTGCGCTTTGTACTCAGATCAAAGGAACATCGATTGTCAGCGAACATATTTTTGAAAATCGTTTTATGCATGTGCCTGAACTTTGTCGCCTTGGCGCCAAGATTGAGTTGAAGGGAAATTCCGCTATCATCGAGGGGGCGAATTCCCTTGTTGCCGCCCCTGTGATGTGCACAGATTTGCGTGCCTCTGCTGCTTTGATTATTGCCGCCATCGCCGCCCAGGGAACTACTGATATTCAGCGTGTCTATCACCTCGATCGAGGCTATGAAAACCTGGAAGGCAAGCTGCGTGCCTTGGGTGTGCAAGTCGAGCGAGTGAAAGCTTAGGGCCAAAAAAAGAAAAGACTTCGAGGTTGTTCTTTTGAGGTCGTAGGATGAGACAGCGAACGCAATTGTTCAATGTATTTCATCAGCGGGCGGTTGATATCAGCGACAAATTTTTCACGCGACAGCGATTCACCGGACAGTGAGGTATCTTGATCGAGGGCCGCTTGCTGTGATTTGCGAATAAAGTCTTTCGTCCATTCTGAGGGGATGACAACCCATTTGTGCTGAAGTTGATTTGTTTGCTCGTCTATATAGCGTAGAAAAGTACGAGTCTCGCGATAAAAGGAATTCCCGATCAAGGCCCTTGCCAGTGTCGCTTCCCTAATTTTTGTAAAATAAAAATTCACGTCGTCATTGTAGGCAGTCCAATCGGTATTTCGTTGAAATAAGCTGCAAGACGAGAAGAGAATGGCGAAAAAGATGATCTTCACGAGAACCTCCAAAACATTTTAGCAATGACGAAGACGAGTGGGTAGCAGAACATACCCGCGAGAAAAGCTCTGTTATTTTTGATTCACGATTGTCGAGCTTAGACCGAAAAGAAGGTGTGGGGTATCTGCGCGGTTTTTTTATATTTGTCTGGGTGATCTTTTCGGCCAATTTGTTGGCGGAGATCCAGCTTGTTGCCTCTCGTTTAGAAACCGGGTCACCTTGGCATGCCATCACGGGAGAGCGCGCACTTTATCAGGCCAGTTTGGATTTGGCCCGTGGGGGTTTAATTTTAGAAAAATTTAAAACCAATACTGATTTGAATCCGAAAACCCTTGAGTGGCGCCGGGAATATCCTCTGCACACTCCAGAGCAACTTGCCGCTGCCACGGCAGAGATGCAGCGACTTGAACTGGTCTATCCCCTCGATACTTACTACCGCTTGCACGCGCAGGATTGTCACGCCATCTTCTTCGCCATTCCAGTCGGCAATATGATGGAATTGGCGACTCAGGCGACGCAAATTGTCTCTCGTCTTGAGGCCTCTCTCGAAGATTATAATATCAAGCGACTGGTGCAATTTTCTCCCAAGTGTGGCGCGCCACCTTTTTATTTGGGGGCGGTCTTATCCACGGATCATCGTCTCAAACGCTTTGCCATTGTTTCTGAAAGTGGCCGACCTCTTCCTTTGCGGGTGGTGCAGGAAAATGGCCAACTCTTGATCAAGAACCAAACGACAACGCTCGTGCGCATCTCTGGCACAAATACTTTCGATGCGGTATCCGGCGGAAATTTTTCTGCTTCGGTCATTACGGATTGTGAAAAAGGCCTGTATAAAACTTATGATTTTGAGGTACGGCGTTCCTATCAAAATGGCCGTTATGTCTGGTCGCTGGTTTTCTTGCAAGAGTTAGATGGTCATATTTCTCTCTCCAATGATCGCGACCCAGAGTTCGATGTGGGACAGGCCGTGGCGCAAGCTCCGGTTGATTTAGTGACAGGAGTTTTAGACGGGATTTTTGGCACGCTCATTTGGAACATTTTTGTTTCAGGCGAAAAGAAAAAAGAATTAATTGAAAAGAGTATCTACGATGAGGCCAAGAAAAATGAGACGATGCGCGATACTTTCACGGACGCCGAATTACATTCCCTGGCCCATCGGATTGCCGGCAACTCAAGTCTGCGTTGGTTTGCTCCCTTTAGCGGCACCGGCGATATTAAAAAACGGGCGGCGATGGAGTTCGCTTTTGAATTGGTCAGAAAGACCGCCTTACAGAAATTACCGGAAGGTTCGAACCCGGATATGGCCAACGGGGTGGCCATTCGCACCACCCGAGACTTGGAACAATGTTTGCGGGCGGCCGACGGCTCCTCGGCCATTGATGTCTGCGTCGCCAAATTTGCCCGATCGGCACCTTACCGTGTCGGACGAGAATTGCTGATCTTGCACATGGAGGCCGGCCTGCGTGATCAGACTTTAACGAGTGCGCAAAAAAAAGGTGTGGTGGCCACTTCGCTCAAACGCTTTGACCAGTGTTCGCAAGGCAATTATTTTCGCCCTTATGACGAGCATATCAAACAACTTGCCACGCAAAGAAGACATTCAACGACACCTCGAGATCCCAATGCAAGACGGGCGGTGAGAAAAGGTTTCGTCGACGATGAGTTACCGTTTAACGCCAATAACGTGATTATGAGTTGTCTCTTCCAAGGAGTCATGGATGGTCTGGATGAGACCACAGGACTGGCCGTCGATGATATTCTCAAACCCTTAATTCCTGATCAAAGTGGCCGCGATGCTCGTCGCGAAGCTTTACTGGGTGAAATGCGCCAGTGT
>JAHFAA010000221.1:0-1022 GCA_023250775.1 Bdellovibrionales bacterium | reverse complement strand
AAGGTCAACGCCTGTGTCGCGGCGACAAAAGTCAAAACCGCCGAGGTGGTGATCGAAAGACAGGTGACGACGAATACCGGCCTTGCTGTGGCAACTCGTGATAATCCGGCGGCGCGTGAGCAGGTCATCCAGCTCACCTTAAATGAAGGTTTGAGACCGTGCTTAGCTTTGCAGAAAGGGGTTCCTGATCCCGCCAAGTGCACCACCATGGCGCAAAATGTGGCCACGCGCGAATCATTCATTTTGATTTTGCAGGATAATCTCGCCAAAGAAATCGGCCGTGATACGCCGGCCTATAACTGGGCCTTGCGTGAAGTGGGGCTCGGCACTGATGAACCTCGACCTTACAGCTTTAATCTACGAAAATGTTTCGATGATCGTCGGGCGACCTTGCTCCAATCACTTGGACGCGACGGCTCCACCATTCCCACGGATGATTTTTCCAATGCCAACTGCATTACGCGCGCTATTTTGGAATTGGCGCCCGAGATGCTGCGCCAGAAATATTTAAAAACTCTGAAAGAAAAACCCGATTTGAAAAATATTCCGGCCCTGCGTGATGCTGCTTTCATCACGGATATGGGGCAGAAAATGAAGCAATGTCTGCTCTTGGAGTTACGAGGATATGAAACGGTTGATGCTTTGAGCGCGGCGCTTGATGGTGCCCAGGCCCGTTGTACCGTGGCACTCTATAAAGACATCCTTCCTCACGTGATCGAATTGGCCATGAGTCAGAAACTTTTGTCAGTGGTGCCCGAAGATATCCGACGGCGTGAACTGGTGCTGCGGCTGAAGGCCGATTTTGCCAGCAGAATACAAGGGCTCGACAGTGAGGCCGCGATCATGGCGCAGGTTGATGCCTTTACCGCCGATGCCACAATGGAAACAGTGAAGCAGTCCCTGCGATGGTCTGTGGCCGATAATCTTCCCGGTAATGAAGAAAGACAAAAAACTATCGCTGATCAAATTATCGCTGCGGTGGTAACTCCTGAATGGCAAAGTCAGATGAGACAGGCCATCAC
>JAHFAA010000220.1 GCA_023250775.1 Bdellovibrionales bacterium | reverse complement strand
AGGCAAGGAATCCTGTGTGGATTTTATCACTGCATGGTTATTTCCCCAAAGACCGCGAAAGATGCTGTAGATATCTTTTTGCATGAAGCAAGGGACAAAACCCATTCTGATCACATGAGAATTTTCGCTCGAATGATTTTTCACACAAAAAGTCAGCTCATCTCGTAATCTGAAGATTTCCGTAGCATAGGTTAAAACTTTCTTTCCCATTTCATTTAAGACCAAACCTTTCGATTTTCTCTCAAAAAGAGGCTCGCCAAAGTACAACTCCAATTCTTTTAATTGATTGCTTAAGGTTGACTGCGTGAGGGCCAGTTGATCGCAAGCATCACGAATTGAACCGGCCTTAGCGATGCTATAAAAATAAAAAAGGTGATTTAAATTCAAATATTGCATACTTAATTATTCTATTATGCATTCCTTGTAAAATCATCACAATTTTACTTATTTTACCTTCTTGTGCATTTTCTACCACGATTCCTCCCATAAACTTCTCTGATATTCATCATGCTGTCTTGAATATAGTACCTTTATCCCCTATGATAAGAGCACATGAAAAAAAAGCTGTTACGTGCTCATCATAAAGTCAAGGCCCCGAGTCCTTTAGTCGATTTGGCCTTATTCGAAAGTATTTATAAGTCAGCACCAATCGGTATCGAAATATATAATCGAGAAGGTTTTTTATTGAAGGCCAATGATACTGTTCGCAGGATTTTTGGCGTTGATGATTCGGTCCTAAATGTTAATTTTAATTTTTTTGATGACCCCAATATTTCAAATGAAACGAAAATACTTTTACGTGAAGGCATCGAAACGCATTGTGAAATTCTATATGATTTTGAACTCGTCAAAAGGTTGAATTTGTATCCCACAACCAGAAGCGGGAAACTCCATCTTGAAATCACAGTCCAGCCAATCCACACGATTGATGAGAACAATGCCGTCGGTTTTGTAGTTCATCTAGAAGATATCTCCGAACGCATGATAGCAGAGGACAAAGCAGAAGTTACTCATTCTTTACTGCAATCTTGTCTCGAAAGTTCGAAAAACGTTAATATCATGGCCATTGATAAGAGCTACCATTATGTATTTTTCAATTCTGTTCATCGCGCAAGTATGCATGCTACCAATGGAAGAGAGATCAAAGTTGGAATGAATTTTCTTGAGAGCATTATTAATGAAGAGCAAAGATCAAAAGTTAAAAATTTGTTTGACCGTACTTTTACAGGAGAATGCCTAGAAAGCTTGGATGAGTATGGAACTAATGAACGCGTTGTTTTGAAAATAATGTTTAATCCTATTTACAACCATAAGCAAGAGATCGTCGGGGCGACTACTTTTGCTTACGATGTCACAGAAAGTAAAAAAGCTACCGATCTGATTGACCGAACGCTTAAAGAAAAAGAAGTGCTGCTCAAGGAAATTCACCATCGAGTAAAAAATAATTTGCAGATTATTCAGAGTCTCCTCAATCTCCAATCTCAAACTATTTCTGATGCAAAGATTCGAAACCTTTTCTACGAAAGCCGTGATCGAATTGCCGCCATTGCCCTCATTCACGAACAGCTATATTGTGCGGAGGATTTGGCCCTAATCGATGTCACACAGTACCTACAGCGTTTACTGGAACGACTCATGGGGAATTCTGCAAATGAAAATGTCACTTTCACGCTAAAGATGAAAAAGTTAACCCTCGCAGTGAATATTGCAATACCGTGCGCTCTGATTTTGAATGAACTCGTCACCAATTGTCTTAAATATGCCTTCCCTCATGGCCGAAAAGGATTGATCACAATAGAACTTACTAAGAATGAAGATGGCCTGGTGGTGCTGTCAGCTGCGGATAATGGCATCGGCCTTCCCTCCGAATTAGACTTGAGTTGCATCAAATCGTTCGGATTAGAATTAGTTCAATTATTGGCGAAGCAACTTCACGGCACCCTTGAAATCATTCGGTCCCAAGGCACGAAATTTTGCATCACATTTTTAGACAAAGGAACTAGAAATGAATAAAAAACGAATTCTTGTCGTTGAAGATGAAGCTGTGATTGCACTGGACATTAAGGTCAACCTCATAAGACTCGGGTATGAAGTTCCCGGTATTGCCTCTAGTGGTGAAGAAGCGATCAAGTCTGCGGAGCAATTACGACCAGACTTAATTTTGATGGACATTACATTGAATGGTGAGATGAACGGCCTGGAGGCCGCAATAAGCATTAACAAAAATTTAAATATTCCAGTTATTTTTCTCACCGCTCACAGTGATAGCGAAATGATTCGACTTGGGAAAGAAGCAGGTGCCTATGGCTATTTACCAAAACCCTACGATGCACGGGCGCTTAGAAGTTCGATAGAAATGGCCCATGCCCGTTTCGAAGATATGGTGGAGATTCGACGCCTAAATCAAGAACTACAGCACTCAATTCAGGAATTGAAAAAATTGCGCAAAACGGACGCTAAACGCAAGTAGGCCAGGAAATACATCATGACCATCAAAACAGCTATGAGTTTGTGGCCGCGAGCGCTTGGAATCGCAGTTCTGTATTATATTTTGGAGCAAATCGGTCAGTTCTTTCTTATTCGTCCAGAGGGTTTTTCTATTGTTTCCCCCGCTTGCGGCTTTCTTCTCGCAGTACTGCTTTTAACGGAACGAAAATCATGGCCATTCACAATGGTCGCCGTTTTCATCAGCATCATCATTACTAATCTCCACGAGGGAAATTCGTCTGCCCTGAGTATCGGGTATGCCTTCGCAGAATCACTTGAAGCTTTCGTTGAGGTCATGCTGCTACAGCGTTTTGTCGGAAAAGAGATCACCTTCAACACAGTCCGTGAAGTTTTTGGTTTTGTCTTAGTGGCAGTGCTGGTGAGTAATTTTCTTACCACAAGTCTTGTGGCGTTTATCCCGACCTTGGCGATGGGTACTTCCTATTGGCGAACCTGGCTGACATGGTTTATCGAAGAAGGTGTGAGCCTCTTGCTCACCACTCCCCTCATTATAGCGTTAGTGCTTGAAAAAAAAAATATTTTCAAGAAGGCCAATCAATGGCTTTTTATCGAATTTCTGGTCCTCCTCGGAGTGATCATGGCCATCATCTTCTTAAGTTTTGGACTATTCCCCTGGCAGATGAATGTTACCATACGTCCATCACTCGCCATCCTTCCGCTCATCTGGATTACCATTCGCTGCGGTCTCGTTGGCGCAACAACGGCGACATTCTTGTTCGCCATGTTCAGTGTCATCTTCACAAAATACGGCATGGGCCCTTTCATAGAAGCAGAGCAAGACTACGGAGTAGCATTAATATCTCAACAACTCTTCCTCGGCACCATCAGCTTCGCCATGCTAATCCTCTCCGCATCAATAATGGAACGCAGGCAGGCGAGTATCTCACTTCAAAAAAGCGTGGAGAAATACCGCCTCTTGACCGAAAATGCCAAAGACATGATCTACCGCTACGAATTCGGCCCGAAACTTGGTTATACCTACGTCAGTCCAGCGGCCACCAAAATGACTGGTTTTACTCCGGATGAGCATTACAATGACCCTTACATCAGTTTGAAACTTGTGCATCCTGAAGACCGTCCTCGTTTGAAGGCAGCATCCCTGGCGGACAATAAGTCAGGCGAGTCAACCACCCTGCGTTTCATCCGCAAAGATGGTGAATTAGTCTGGATCGAACTGCAAAATGTTTATATCTTAGATAGCACGGGCAAGTTGATCGCCATTGAAGGCATCGCCCGCAATATCACTGAACGCAAAATGGTTGAGGCCGAGATTCGTCACGCTATGGCGGAAAAAGTGGTTATGATGCAAGAGATTCATCATCGCGTGAAAAACAACATGCAAATCATCGACAGCCTGTTGGGTCTCCAGTCAACAAATATCACAGACCCCTTGGCGCGAGTGATTTTAGAGGAGAGCCGAAATCGCGTAAAATCCATGTCATTGATCCACGAACATCTTTACCAATCATCAGACCTTACCTCGATTGATTTTCAACAATATCTAAACTCTATAACTGCCGCCATCGCCAGAACATATTTGCGCAACGATGTTGTCATGTCCGTTGAGATGCAACCTTTGATCCTTGATATGAAAGTTGCCGTTCCCTGTGGTTTGATCGTAAATGAGCTAACATCAAACTGCTTGAAGTATGCCTTTCCCGAGGGCAGAAAAGGAACGATTAAGATTGGAATCTATAAAAATGAAAAAGGCCACTATGTTCTTTCAGTCGCAGACAATGGTATCGGCTTCCCTCCAACCGTGGATTTTCGCAACACAACTTCACTTGGTTTGCAGCTCGTCAATATTCTAACTCAACAGTTACGAGGAACCATCGAGCTTTCAAAGACTGAAGGCACGAAAATTACCATTGTCTTTGCATAGAGGTAAAATTCATTTTTCTTGATGACAAATGGCGGTGTTTTTCTTGTCAATGAATGAGAAATTCATGCAATGAATCTCGCTGCACATAAAGTTCCGTACTGGGGATCCGACATTCAGAAACTATTTCAGGAGCTGGGTTCCTCACCTTCTGGATTGAGTGAGGAAGAGGCGCAAAGTCGTCTAAAGAATCAAAAAGGCACATCTATAGCGAAGATGAAAACCCATCGGGCCTTAGGTATCTTGATAAACCAGTATAAAAGTCCTTTAGTTTTAATCCTCGTTTTTGCCACGGCCGTTTCCATTGCGCTTGGTGAATGGGATGAAGCTTCCGTCGTATTAGCAATCTTATTTATAAGCTCCCTTTTCAGTTTTGTGCAGGAATTTCAGGCGGCGTCAGCTGTTGCAAAACTTCTTGCCAGAGTTGTTATCCAAACAACCGTCCTGAGAAATGGATCAAAAGTTAATATTCCTTCCTCCGAGGTTGTTAAAGGAGACATTGTGCTCTTATCAGCAGGCAGCTTAATTCCCGCTGATGGTGTGTTATTTGAATCTAAAGATCTTTTTGTAAATCAGGCAATTCTCACAGGCGAATCATTTCCCGCCGAAAAAAATGTTGGTACGAGTTTGGAAAATGCTGCCATTGCTGAACGCCAGAATTGCATTTTCATGGGGACATCTGTACGCAGTGGGGTGGCGACAATGCTCGCCGTTGAAACCGGAACAAAAACTCAATTTGGTGAAATTGCAAAAACACTAGAAGAAAAACCACTTGAAACTGAATTCGAGACCGGGCTTAAACATCTGGGACAGTTGTTAATAAAAACCATGATTGTTTTTCTCACAGTAATATTTTTTGCAAATATTTTATTGTCCAGACCGCTTATAGATTCTCTGCTCTTCGCTTTAGCTCTGGCAGTTGGAATGTCGCCTGAACTCATGCCCGCTATTCTCACGTTAACACTCTCCAAGGCCGCTCAAAAAATGGCCAAGGAAGGTGTACTTGTAAAAAAACTGAATGCCATTGAAAATCTTGGAAGCATGGACGTTCTCTGCGCCGATAAAACAGGAACTCTTACCACGGGAGTGATGAAGTTAAGTGATGTTTTAGATCCACTGGGGGAAAATTCCAAGGAGATGATCGTCTACGCCGCTCTCAATGCACAAATGCAGTCAGGACTTTCTAATCCTATGGACGAGGCCATCCTGGTCTATACGAAAAAGATAGGACAAGACCTCACGGAATATCAAAAGGTTGACGAAATTCCATATGATTTTATAAGAAAACGCATAACTATTGTTGCTCGTCATTTAAAAGAAGAACCGGATCATATGATCATTAAGGGAGCGCCTAGTAATATTCTTGAAATTTGTACCAGTGCTCAAATTCAAGGAAAATTAGAAGCATTGAGCAAAAATATTTTAGACAATATCCAGAACCTTCTCGCGAAATGGGGCAATCAGGGCATCCGAGTCTTAGCAGTCGCTACAAAAGAGGTGCCGCGCAAACCCGCCTACAGCAGAAGTGATGAACAATCATTTATCCTGCAAGGGTTTCTTCTTTTTCAAGATGGGCCACATCCCGATGCCTTTGAAGCATTAAAGGAAATGAAACGGCTTGGTGTGGCACTCAAAATTGTTACAGGAGATAACCGGTACGTTGCTAAGGCCGTTGCACAAAATGTAGGGCTCGAAATTATAGGTATTTTGTCCGGATCGGAGCTTCAAAATCTTGCGGAAGAGGCGCTCATGCAAAAGGTGGAGTCGACCAATCTGTTTGTCGAAGTTGATCCCCATCAAAAGGAACGAATTGTAAATTGCCTCATGAAGCGAAAACATGTTGTGGGATTTTTAGGGGATGGAATTAATGATGCCTCCGCGATTCATGCCGCCGACGTTGGAATCTCAGTGGAAACTGCGGTGGATGTGGCAAGAGAAGCGGCGGAAATTGTTCTAGTTCAGCACAACCTAAAAACACTGTGCGATGGTGTAAGGGCCGGACGAGTTGTTTTTGCCAATACCTTTAAATATATTTTTACCAATACAAGCGCAAATTTTGGGAATATGGTGAGCATGGCCGTTGCATCTCTTATCTTTCCCTTTCTCCCCCTACTCGCAACTCAAGTATTGCTCAATAATTTTTTAGCAAACATTCCTGCTCTTGCGATAG
>JAHFAA010000219.1 GCA_023250775.1 Bdellovibrionales bacterium | reverse complement strand
CAATTTTTCAGCGAATGTCGCTTAGGTTCGGAAAACCCACTCACTTCGGGCGATTAAAATAAAAAACCAACCTTACGGTTGGCCTTTTATTTTAATGGTCGGACTGACTGGATTCGAACCAGCGACCCCTTCGTCCCGAACGAAGTGCGCTACCAGGCTGCGCTACAGTCCGATTCAAGAGAAATCCCAAGGTTGATATTTTGATATGAAGGGCGCGGCCTTGCAAGAAAAAAGGTCCCCTTCCTATTGTTGGCAAGGGGCGCATTTTGCGGGCATTTCAGCATCCGCCAACCGTCCGTCATGGTCGCGATCCATTTTTATAAAGACCGTGCTCAAAAGACCGAGGCGACTCTTGGGAAGATTCATCATCATTTGATTTGTATGAACGACGCGGACGAACTCGTCGAAGTGAGAATTATCTTTCATGCCGGTGAGGCAGATTTTTTCGGTGGATGGGCGTTCGAAATTGATTTCGGCGGAAACGGTCATGGAGATCAAGCTGAACAGGAAAAGAAAATATTTTTTCACAAACCCTCCCGGTGTGAGCTTAATTATTTTTTAGCATGGGAGAGTGAAAAATACATTTAACATTGTCTCTCGAGTTTTTTGCGCGTCATTGGAAACATTTTGTCCCCAAGTGGTGTCACGAGAGGTAAAATGAAGCAACTTTTGGCGGGAGATTATTTTGTGCTAAAACTTTTGCTCATCTTTGCTCTTTTTGCTGGTGTCATTGTGGCCTGTTCGAACGTGGTGGAAGAGGCCAATGTCGGACAATGTCTGCAACATAAATATGAAAATGGCACCTTCAAGGTAAAAAAGAAAAGTGAAGAAGAATTAGTTTTGGAAGAACTTCGTCCCGAAGGCCCAGGGCCGATCAAAATCGTGAATCGTTTTTATGGCGGTTGGATTGTGGTGACATGCCCAGAAAAAGATCAGTGGCCCAAATAGGCCTTTTGAATTTCAGGATTGTTGAGCAACTTCTCGGCATCGCCTTCCATCACAATATCGCCGGTGGCGAGCACGTAAGCGCGATGGGCGATTTTCAAAGATTGAAAGGCATTTTGTTCCACCAGTAAAATGGTGGTGCCCTGTTTATTAATTTGCACGATGGCATCGAAGATCGCCTTGACCAAGATGGGAGCAATGCCCATAGAAGGTTCGTCCAAGAGTAGCAGTTCAGGATTGGCCATATACGCTCGCGCCATCGCCACCATCTGCTGTTCGCCGCCCGAGAGAGTGCCGGCGAGCTGCTTGGAGCGCTCTTTTAAACGAGGAAAGAGCGAGATCATATACTCGTAATTCTTTTTAAAAAGTGCTTTGTCGGGAGATAAAAAAGCTCCCATTTCTAAATTTTCAAAAACTGTCAGGTCGGGAAAAATCAAACGTCCTTCGGGGGCCTGACTGATGCCGAGTTTGACAACCTCATGGGCGCTTAAGTGATGAATGGGGTTGCCGTGAAAGAGCACTTCACCTTTTGAAGGATGCAGAAGTCCTGAGATGGTTCTCAAGGTCGTGGATTTGCCTGCGCCGTTTGAGCCAAGCAAGGTGACGATTTCGCCCTTGTAGGCCTTGAGATTCAGCCCATGCAGAGCGTGGATGGCACCGTAGTGCACGTTTAAATTTTTGAGTTCTAAAATAGGCGTTGATGTTGATTGAGTGTTCAAGTTGAGGCCCCCAAATAGGCCTCGATGACGGCCGGATTGGATTGAATTTGCGCCGGAGTCCCGCGGGCAATTTCCACGCCGTGATCAAGAACATAAATTCGCTCACAAACATTCATGACGAGGGCCATGTCATGTTCGATTAAGACAATGGCAATTTGAAAGTGATCGCGTACCCAACGAATCAGCGCTGTCAGTTCTTTGGTTTCGTTAGGGTTCATCCCGGCGGCCGGTTCATCCAGAAGAAGAACTTTGGGATGAATGGCCAGGGCGCGGGCGATTTCCAGGCGACGTTGCTCACCATAGGGAAGATTGCGCGCCAGGAAGGTTTCTTTTTTTTCCAGGCTAAAAATTTTTAAGAGCTCGCGCGCTTCGGTGATCAGATTCTCTTCTTCTTGCTTGAAAGCTTTGGTGCGTAAAATAGAATTTAGCAGGCGATATTTCAGGCGAAAGTGGCCGGCGAGGCGAATATTATCCAAGACCGTGAGGTCTTTAAATAAACGAATATTTTGAAAGGTGCGCGACATGCCTCGCTGGGTAATTTGATGAGGCGATAAATCAGTGACATCTTCATTCAAAAGCGAAACGCGACCTTCGGTGGGAATGTACATGCCGGTCAACATATTAAAGACGGTGGTTTTGCCCGCGCCGTTGGGCCCAATCACGCCCAGCAAATCGGTGGGGGCGACTTCCATCGAAAATTTATCCACTGCCAAGAGCCCGCCAAAGCGCATGGTGAGAGCATCGGCCTTCAGCACCACGTTCATTTTGCGTCTCCTGTTTTTACCGGCCAGAGGCGTTTCAAATTAAATTCATGTTTGCCGAAAATGCCTTGCGGACGAAGGAGCATCAGGAAAATGAGGAGGAGGGAGTAAATCACCATGCGCCACTCGGACACTGTTTCGCCGAATAAGCGCAAGAATTCGGGCAAGAAGGTGAGGAAGACGGCGCCCACGATGGCCCCGGTCATGCTTCCCATTCCGCCTAAAATAATCATCAGCAGAATGATGACTGACCACATGAAGGAAAAGCTGCTGGGGTGAATGAACTGTTGCGCGTGAGCAAAAAGCGAGCCGGCGAGACCGGCCATGCCAGCGCCAATCACAAAGGCCAGGGTTTTATATTTGGTGGTGTTGACACCCATGGCGGCGGCAGCGATTTCATCTTCTCGAATGCTAATGATGGCGCGTCCGTGAGTTCCACGCAGCAAATTGGCCAGCATGACAACACAGATCACCACCCAGAGATAAATCCAAAATAAATTGGACCAGTGAGGAATATTAGTAAAACCTCGAGGGCCGCCCACGACGTCTAAATTATTAATGATAATGCGAATGATCTCGCCAAAACCTAAAGTAGCGATGGCCAGATAATCGCCGCGCAAACGCAGGCAAGGAACGCCCACAAGGATGCCCGCGATGGAGGCGGCAATAATAGCAAGCACGTTTGAGATCAGCAGATTGACGAAGTCGGGGAGAAAGGCAGGAGCAAAGAACACGCCGTATGAGGCGCCGACATAGGCACCCACCGCCCAAAAGCCGGCGTGGCCGAGCGAGAATTGGCCGGCGATGCCGTTAATTAAATTAAGGCCTAGGGCCAAAATGATAAACACTCCGGCATTTTGTAACAGAGGCCCCAAATAACTGACCAGATTCATCCGACACTTCTCCTAAACTTTTTCACGCGTGTTTCGTCCAAGCAATCCTGCGGGGCGAATGAGTAAAATGATAATCAAAATGGCAAAGGCGATGGCATCGCGATAAGTGGAGACCCAAAAACCGATGACCAAATTTTCCGCCACGCCGAGAACCAGTCCTCCGAGCACGGCACCAGGAATCACGCCAATTCCACCCAAGACTGCCGCCACGAAGGCCTTGAGTCCGGGGATCATTCCCATCATGGGTTCAACCGTATTGTAATACATGCCGACCAAAACGCCGGCGGCACCGGCCAAGGCCGCGCCCACAAAAAAAGTGAACGAAATAATTTTATTGGTGTCGATGCCCATCAGCTCGGCGGCCTCTAGGTTATAACTGGTGGCGCGCATCGCTTTTCCAATCTTGGTGTACATGACCAGGTAGCGTAAGGCCCCCATCAAAATGACGGTGGTGACAATGATGATGAGTTGGATTTTGGAAATCATGAGCGGGCCCATCATATAGGTTTTATTTTCGAGAGCGTCAGGAAAAGGACGAGGGTCGGCACCAAGAAGATTTTGTCCCAGGTATTGCAAGAGCAAACTGACACCCAGAGCGGTGATCAGGGCCTGGATTTTTCCCGCTTTGCGAATGGGACGATAGACTAAACGTTCGACTGTCACCGCCAGCAGCCCTGAGCCAAGCATGGCGCAAGGGAGAGCGATGATAAAGGGTAAATGCGCTTGAATCAAAAAGAGTCCCACAAACGCGCCCACCATGTAGAACTCACCGTGAGCGAAATTGATCAGGCGAATGATCCCGTACACCATGGTATAGCCCAAGGCCACCAGAGCATAGATGCTTCCTTGAGCAATACCATTGATAAGATATTGTCCGAGATCTTGAAAAAAATAAGCGACTTGATCAGACACGCGATTTCCTTACGGGGCAACTTTTTGTTTGAACGCAAAACCATTGGCGGTGGTTTCAAGCACCACGGCACTTTTCTGGGCATTGCGGTTTTTATCAATGGTGATATTGCCGGTGATGCCTTGGAAATTGGTTGTGGAGTTAATCGCCATTTTAATATCTTCGGGCCCAAAGGTTTTAGCGCGTTTTAGGGCATCGGCCAAAACGAAGATCACGTCATAGCCGAGCGCGGCCATGGCACCGGGGGCCTGCTTATAAAGTTTGGTATATTCCTTCACAAAGTTTTGCACCATAGGGTCTTTGTCTTCAGACGAAAAGTGAGAGCTGATATAATTGCCTTTAATGCCTTCCGGCCCGGCCAATTTTTGCAGAGTTGCTGAATCCCAGCCATCGCCGCCCAAAAATGGAAGATTCATCCCCATTTCGCGAGCTTGTTTCAAAATCAATCCGGCCTCGGTGTAATAGCCTGGAAGCCAAATGACATCGGGGTTTTCGCGTTTTATTTTTTGCAGAAGACTTCTGAAGTCAGTGTCTTTTTGTTGGTAAGCATATTCGCTCTTTCCAACAATGGTGCCGCCTAAGGCGGTGAATTTTTCACGAAAAACTTTACTCAATCCTTTGGAATAATCGCTGGAGTTATCGACGATAATCGCCGCGCGAGTTTTCTTTAAGCTTTCAAAAGCAAATTTGGCCATGACCACACCTTGAAAATCGTCGGTGAAACAAGTGCGTGAGATATAGTCGCCGGCCATGGTTACTTTTTCATTGGTTGAGGCAGGAGTGATTAAGGGGATTTTGGCCTCTTGAGCGATGGGAGCGGCGGCCAGAGTATTGGAGCTGGCGACAGAACCTAAGAGCGTGACGACTTTGTCGATATTAATCAGTTTTCGGACAGCATTGGCGGCCTCAACTGGTTCGCCTTTGTCGTCTTCAAAGATAACTTTGAGTGCCTGGCCTTTGATGCCCGCTTTATTAATGGTGGCGAGGCCCATTTTTATGCCATTGACGGATTCCTGGCCGAAAGTGGCGCTCGGTCCTGTCATTGGAAAAACAGCTCCGACTTTGATCTCACCTTTTGGGGCGGCGGCGAAGGCCACAGTCATCATCGTCATCGTCATGGTGACGGCGCAACACAAGGCCAAAATTTTGAAACAAATTTTCACAAGAACTCCCTTAAAAGTTGTTGGGGCAAATTAGCAAAATTTTAGCACACTAATTTCCGCTTTTACCATAGTTTGGTAGCACGCGGGCCGAAGGGTCGCTGACGTTACAGTTTTGCCACTCTTTATTGGGCATCCAAAAGTCTTTAATCCACTCGGCACGCTTGGGAAAATGCTTTTCAAAAATCTCGCGGTAGAGGAGAGATTCTTTGGTGAAAGGTGTGGCGAACGGATACTTTTTCCCGGCATTTTTGACGTCGGCATCGCTATAACGACTGTCTGCGAAGGCCTTCAGGTGATCGACCATGCTGTGGCCTACGGCATCAGAGAAGGCCGCTTTATCACGATAGAGAATGTCGTGGGGGAGATAATTTCCGACTTCAAAAGCTTTGCGCAAAAGGTGCTTGCCGACACCCGTGGTGTTCATTTTCTTGGCGGGAGAAATGGCCATTACGTACTGAACGAAATCGCGGTCAGAGAAGGGCACGCGCGCTTCGATGGAGTGAGCGGCGATACAGCGGTCGGCGCGCAAAACGTCGTAGATATAGAGTTCGCGAATGCGTTTGGCGGCCTCGGCCTGAAAGGCCTCAGGCGAGGGGGCAAAATCGGTGTATTTGTAGCCAAAAAGTTCGTCGGAGACCTCACCGGTCAAGAGAACTTTGATATCGGTTTGCTTTCGGATCGCCTTGCAGATGAGATACATGCCGATCGAAGCGCGAACGGTGGTGATATCCCACGATTCCAAGTGATAGATCAGCTCGTCCAACACATTTAAGGTATCTTCTTTGGTGAAAAGAATTTCGTGGTGATTGGCACCCAGATGATCGGCGACAATCTTGGCATATTTGGTGTCGATGGGATTTTCGTTGATGCCGACAGAAAAGGTGACGATGGGGGTTTTTAAAATGCGCGCGGCGATGGCACACACCAAGCTGGAGTCCAGGCCACCACTCAAAAGGAAGCCCAAGGGAACGTCTGAGTGCAGTCTTTTTTCCACCGCACGTGTGAGCAGAGTGTTGATGTTTTGCGAGATTTCCTGATCCGAGTGATGGTGGAATTTTTCCACGTGGGCGATATCGATATAAGGCAAAATCTTTCCCGCTCCATCGTAGTAGTGGCCTGGAGGAAAGGGAAAAACTTTGTCACAAAAAGCATTGATGGCCTTGGCCTCAGAGGCGAAGATA
>JAHFAA010000218.1 GCA_023250775.1 Bdellovibrionales bacterium | reverse complement strand
CTGATGATTTCATCAGTAAACCATTTGATCCTCTTGAACTAAATGCACGGGTTTCATCCAAAATTCGGAAAATGAATCAGGCCAAGGTTAGCCGAAAGATAAGACGAATAGGGGATATTGAAATCGATTTTGACTATCAAAAGGTTTTTCGCCTCGTGAATGGTAAACCTGTTGATCTGGCATTTACAACGATTGAGCTTAAAATTCTTGCCTTCCTTTCAGGACATCTTGAGCAGGTCTTTTCTAGAGAACAGATCCTTGATGAAGTATGGAGGGACACTGCCATCACCACCCGAACAGTGGACAGTCACATCGCTCATCTTAGAACTAAGCTAAAAGATTCCGGCCTCATGATCGAGGCCGTGAAGAATGCCGGGTACAGGGTTTCTCTGAATAAAACTACTGGTGCTTGAAAATCCACGTGATCGTCTCCGCACATTCCGAAATATTGAGAGGCTTCCTCAAATAAAAAGGATAGTACTCTCTATTTCCCAAAAAACGGTCGACCTTTCTGGGCTCAAGTGAGGATACGATGATCGTTTTATAGCGTAGCACCTTCTCATGTTTATGCCAAAAGTCTAATCCAGTGACCATACCAGGCAAGAAGATATCTGAAATAAATAAATCATATTCGTCTTGATCACTGGTGGAGCGAAGAAGATATTTTTCGGCCTCTGATTCTCTCGATGACCAATCATAGAGGATGGGCATATCCAACTTGGTAAAAATATAATTCCAGATTGGGCGAAAAGTTGGGTCATCCTCCAAAATGAGGATTTTCTTTTCATATTTGATTTTTGCTGTTTCATTTGATCCTTCCATAAATCCTCCTTTAATGCCCAAGTTCAATTGAGCAGGGTGACGCCGTCAGATGAGAAATTAAGTTTTTGCAATTCATCGATGGACTCTTTCAGCGCTACAAGGATAGGCTTCATAGCATCCATCGATTCAGCGCCTTCAAGCCTCTCGCAGAAAAATGCTAGCTTCATTGCGCCAACTGTAAGGGATGATGATTTGTATTTGTGCCCTACACGCCTCAACTGCTCAAAGCTGAGTTTTAGAGCGTTATAATCTTCTACACTTTCAAGCAGCGCCGGAAGCATGGACAGAAAGGCCTGGACAACTTTGCCAGTTGCCTCACTTCCAATTTGGTCTTTAAGTTTCTTCAAAATATTCCAGTCTATCGCCCTAATCTTGGCATGATCGAGAAATTTGAGAAGCTGGTTGTTGAGATCTTTAATGCTGAAAGGTTTGGAGATATAACCGTTCATGCCGCTTGAAAGGCAATTCAGTTCATCTTCCTTGCTGGCGTTGGCCGTGATCGCGATGATGGGGATTCTTTCGTTAAAGACCCTTATTTCCCGAGTCGCCTGGAACCCATCCATCACTGGCATTTGGCAGTCCATAAGAATGAGATCATATTCATTCGTTTTAACTAAATTAACCGCCTCTTGTCCGTCGTGTGCGACAAAAGATTCAACACCCAATTTGGCGAGCATCATCTGGGCCGCCATTTGATTAATAAAGTTATCTTCAACCACCAGGACTTTTACTTTTTCATTGAAGGGTAAAGACATACTCTCTCTCTCATGGAAGGATTCACCCCCCATAAGATGATCGGGCTTGCTGTTTCCAATTGTTTCGCTCGAAATTCGATGAAACGGAACTTCAAAGGAAAAAGTTGAGCCTCGGCCAACTTCTGATAGGACGAAGATCGTTCCTCCCATGGCCTCAATAATACTTTTACTTATTGCCAGGCCAAGTCCGGTTCCCGGTTCACCTGAGGTTCCTACACTTTGCCCTTGGATGAAAGGCTTGAAGAGACTTTGTTTTATGGCCTCTGGAATTCCTGGGCCGGTATCCTCTATGATGAATTCCACCACGACATTGTTGTGTTTTGTATTCAAATGTTTTCGGTTCACGCTCAGATTGATTCGGCCGCTTGAAGTGAATTTAATGCTGTTCCCGACAAGATTCAAAAGCACCTGGGTTAAAAGTTCCGAATCACCCTCGATCTCGGCGGGGAGTCCTGGATCGAGATTAGTTATGAAATCAATTTTTTTCTTGATTGTTTGAGGAACCATCATCAAGGTCACCTGGTTTATGACATCGAGTAATTGAAACTTATGAGGGCTCAGCTTCATGGCGCCGGCCTCTATTTTGGAGTAGTCTAAAATGTCATTGATCATCTTCAACAGTGAATTGCCTGACTTCTTGATAACCTCAACCAGCTTACGTCCTTCCTGCGGCAGTGGGGAGGTTAAGAGAAGCTCGCTCATTCCGATAATTCCGTTTAATGGTGTTCTGACTTCATGACTGACGGTTGCGAGAAATTTACTTTTTAACAAGGAGGCCTCAAGCGCTTCCAGCTTGGCCTGTTGCAGTTCTTTCTTCTCACGTTCACGTCTGGAGATTTCTTTGTTTACGCTGTAGGAGAAAAAAATAAAGACCAGCAGGGAGATCAAAGATCCGATTGCAATCGAGCTGACCATTCGGGTAAATTGTTGGGAGATGAAGGTATGATGCTCGATAGTTGTCTGTCGCACGGACTCCTGGAGTGCGAATAGTTTATTGTTTATAGAAACTGACAACTTATCGCCAGACTCGACATTGGCGATGACTAAAGTTTGAGTATCTTCATGGCGTTTAGCGTGTTGGAGGTCATACAACAAATCTTCAAAATCTCTTCGATACTGGTCCATAAGATTCTGAACTTCAAGGATAGGCTTGAGTTGTTCTTTGGATACACTTTTCGTGATCTCATCGATCGCTTTATTGATCAAAATCAACTGTGTTTTATACTCGTCTAGGAAGGATGGTTTATTGGTCAGTAGATAAGCACGTTTGCTCGCCACGGCAGCTTGAATATAATCTTGAATCACATTTGTTTTGAAATGAATCTCTGCCGAAAGCCTTTCCAGCTCATTAACTTCACGCATGTGATAGATGGACCACAGGCTCAAGGCCTGCACCAGAATCTGTAATGATAAACCTATAATGAATATGGTGGATTTGAACCTATTCATATCAATTTTCCCCCGGGCCGCCTTGATGCAAGTATATCACAAAGAACTATGCCTCATTTTTGTGAAGAACGTATTGAACTATGTTTATGCAGTCATCCATCTCTAAAGGTTTTTGTAAATAAAGCGGAGTGTAAGGGATATGGGTGAATTTAAGCTGTTTTACATACTTGCTGTAATCAATTCCCGAAGTCATGATCATTTTCCCTTCTAGTTTTTCATGGAATTGTGACCAAAGTTCAATGCCCGTTTTTGATCCTGACAGAAAAATATCTGAAATGACGAGATCATACTCCTCACCATTTTTGAAAGATTGTTGTAGAAGTTTTTCTCCCTCAGGTTCTGTTGAGGCCCAACTTATCTGAGCATTGTGGTCGGCTTGATGAATAATATAGCTCCAAAGGACTTTCAACAATTCATCGTCTTCTACAATGAGAATTCGTGGGCCGTCTTTTTGCTCTTCTATTCTAATTTCGAATGAGGGCATCGATGTTGTGATATTTTGGGCGGTTTCCATCAGCATACATACCTCCTATTCAACCTGAAGAAATCATAACTGAGCAAAGTGGCTGCAATGTGGAACGCATAAGGAGATTTCTCCATATTGGATTTAGTCATTTCAGGCGCGGGGTGTCTAAATGTTTGGGGTCTGCAGATCGTGATTTTTTATCCTGAATTTGCAGCATGACTGGAAAGCCACTGACGAAGTTTCGCCATCATAATTTCATTGCCGGCATCGAATTCGACATAGATTCCGGCCTTCTCTGCCTCTCGATCGATCCAATTATCATGCACGATAAAAAGATAAGGACGATCTTCTTCAAAGATTTCAGTGGTAAGTGCACAATGAATTTTCAACGAGGTTCCTCGTGCAAAAAAGTGATCACCTTCGAGCTTCATTCCATATTCAGAAATTTCGACAATTTGTAAGGGCACCTCAAAGCTGCATTTTCTGCGATCAAAGGGAACCTGTTTGAAGGGGAGAAAGAAATCATTGTCCTTGGATAAAACGGCACGACCATCTCGAATGCGAATGAACTGTTTAACCTTGGCAATGAGTAAAATATCATCCAGAGGTTTCGTTAGATAGTCAGAGGCACCCAACTCAAAGGCAAGAGAAATATCCTCAGGAGATGAACGACGAGTCATAACAATGATAGGGAGAAATTCGCCAAACTCATTCCTGATGCGTTCAATGACCCGCAAACCTGCCCCGAAATTTTCTCCCAAATTGAGGTCGACGATCACAATACTTGGGTTGGTAAATTTCAAACGACGAAAAAAAGTTTCTGTATCCGTGGTTGCTTCTATGTCGAGTTCTAGCTGGTTCAAGGCCTTGATCATCAACCGATTGAAGTCTTCATCATCGTCGAGTGTTAAAATAAATGGGCGAAATACTTTCTTATCTTTTGACATGAGTTGTGAGCATCCTTATCTGTTGCGCCTGCCGCTCGGTGATGCCCAGGAAGGCCACTTCATTGTTGAATCTCCCTGACGACTCATATAATCCTTGCCCCACGGTTCGAAAGCTCAAATTGTTGAGGCCAAGGTCTTCTAGAAATTGCGCCTTTAATTTCAATTCGGCACCATTTTTGAGACGAATTGAGGAACGCACTAAACAAGAAACTTCATTCAGGTGTGTGAGATCACCCTCACATTCGAGTGAAGCAAAGGCGCGCTCCGAACGCAAATTGATAGTGGGAAAGGAAGCATCCTTGAGATGTTTTTTTATTTTGATCAAAAGCTTGGGCGAACTTATTGGCTTAATAATAAAATCCACAGCACCAAGAGAAAGGCACAAGGCGAGAACTCTTTTGTCATTCAAGGCCGTCATAATAATAACTGGAATAAGCTCGGGATTGGGAAGTAATTTTTTCTGCTGCAAAAAAGTTAGGCCATTTTCCTCACCAAGTTTTAAATCCAGAAGGATAATATGCGGGGCGTGTTTTTTTAACAGCTCAAGTCCTGCTGAAGCGCTTGAGGCCCGCACCACATTAAGACCACTTCCGCCGAGCATTTTTTGCAGAAGCAGGCACAAATCATCATCGTCATCAATGACCAGAATAGTTTTGTTTCTTAAATCCATGCGGCTTCCGTGCTGAAGTAAAATTTATACAAAATTAATGACCAAGTTCTCAAGATAATCCTTCATTCTTTGGAAAAGTTTTTTTACCTCATCGACGTTTTGCTGTTTGCTTGCGGCCTCCATTTCCTTTCCAATCAGGCCAAGTTCTGCCAGCCCATATCCACCTGCATTGCCGGCCAATTTGTGGGCGACGACCTCAATACTCTTCATGTCGGCTTTCACCAAGGCCTGGGTGATAATTTCAATGTCTTTAGTTCTGTTATTTAAGAAAGTGGGCATAATATCGGCCAGATCTTTGTCCACCTGTACTAGAATTTTGGCCATATCATCCTCCCTAATAATTTGCCTTAGGTACTATGATAAGCGCGAATGCTTTAGTTTCAAACAATTCGTTTACCTGACTAAAATCATAGAGAAGATTTAATTTCTATTTCGAGGGGCGAAAAGTTTGGTGTAGCTCTTAACGTAAGCTTTGCTTAGCTTTTTCCAGAGTGAATCATCCTCATTGGTGGCCACATCCTCAGCTCTGATATTTTGCAAAATCTGTTCCTCATCGGCTGGGGCAAGACCGGTATAAGAAGCTTGCCCGGACCCCATCATGTCCCCTGGTTTTTTTCCCATGCCACCACCAATTTTAATTTTTTCTATAGCGGCTGGCGGGAGAACTCCCCACTTCTTTTCAGGTGATGTTGTGCCTGGGGTGCTCTCACCTTGAGTGGCGCCGCCACTACCGCTAGCTTCGGGGGATGTGTTTTCAAGACCACCATGCAAGCCCCCACGATGGCCGGAAGAGGCCACAGAGTTGGTTCTATTTTGAGGGAACAGTTGTGAGCCTAATTCATTCATTTTTTCCTGCGCCACCACTGAGGGGTGATTGGCATTTTCTTCGATTAGCTTCTTATGCATCAGAAGTGACGTTTCTTTTTGTTTACGAGACGATTCTTTAACGGCGTTAGCAGCGGTTGATCGGGTGGCATTATTGAGACTCGATGATCCGTGGAGAGTACTCATACTTACAGTAGAAGTCCCAATTTTCCCGCCCTTCAGATTTTGGAAATTTGGGTCGAAGGCGATGCCTTCAAAATTTCCCTGCGGGCCATTGATATTGTTGCCGAGTTTATTTGATTTGGCCTTTAGACCTGGATCAGCATTGGCAAGCTCAAGAGAATTGCTATCGAGGTTGGTGAGGGAGTTGCCATTTTTCCCTTTGTCATTGGCAGAATCACCGCAACCAGGGCCATTGCCGGTCAGTTGTACTTGGACTGGGTCAAAGTTAGGCGCATTGACGTCCACGCCACTGGCCTTGGCCAAAAGTTTGATCTTATCCAAAAGACAAACCTTTTCCTTCTGAACCGCCTCGAGTTTTTTCTCATAGTATTGCATCAGTCTGGCAAGGCGATAGGGAACGATAAATTGATGGAGGGCCTTACGAAGTTGACGGCGTTTTTGCAACGGAATGACGTCGC
>JAHFAA010000217.1 GCA_023250775.1 Bdellovibrionales bacterium | reverse complement strand
GTTTGCCCCAATGCGGAAATTCTCATTCTCTATGGCTCGACCGAAGTTGAACCCATGGGCCATATTGAGGCGAAAGAAATGCTGGGACTTAAAACCCGCGCCGATGAGGATTCAGAGTGGGTGGATGAAGGCGTCAACGTCGGTCATATGGATGAGGGGCTGCAAACCAAATTCATCAAAATCACCAAAGAAAGTATCACCATCGCCAACAATAGTGACTGGAAAAAATACGAAGTCGATCACGGCGACGTGGGGGAAATTATTGTGGCGGGCGAACACGTCTGTCATGGTTATTTCAATAACCCCGAGGCCTTCGCGCGCGCCAAAATTCGCGGACACGACGGCACCATCTGGCACCGAACCGGCGATCTGGGCCGCATTGATGAAAAAGGTTATCTGTGGCTGGTCGGCCGGGTTCACAACGCCATCAATCGCGCCGGTCGCTACTACTTTCCGGTGCGCGCCGAAATCATCATGAAGAAAATTCCGCAGGTAAAATACGCCGCTTACCTGGGCATGCCTGATCCGACACTGGGTGAAAAGACTTTCGCCGTTGTCGCCTTAAACGATTTTGCCAAGGCCGCAACCGAGGGCGACTTTATCAAAAAAGAAATCGCCCGGCTGCTGGATAAAAATGGCGTCGCCTATGATCAGATTATGATCGTGGAAAAAATCCCCATGGATTCTCGCCATCACTCCAAAGTCGAGTACGAAGTTTTGAGAAAAGAGTTGCTCAAAGGATAAGCTGAATGAAAAAGGCCTTGGCCATTCTGCAATTTATCAAAGAGCGCTTTGATCCTGTTTCTCATTCGGTGATGATCGTGCTCTTTGTCGCTGGGCATCTGGCCTATCTGCATGCCCACGCCTTGCTTTATCTCGAAATTCCTCAGGTGCTAGGGGCCATCGTGCTCACGACTTTGTTTTTTTTGAAACTGCGCTGCTATGACGAAATTAAAGATTATCAAACGGACCTGACCTTCAATCCCAAACGACCGCTGCCTCGAGGATTGGTCACCCATCGCGATCTTTATTTTATGATTGCGGCCCTGATCTGTGGCGAAGTTTCTCTTTGTGCGCTTCTCAGTCTTCAGGCCTTGCCTTTTTTCTTGATGGTGGTTGGCTACTCACTTCTCATGTACAAAGAATTTTTTATGGGGAAGTTGATTCGCCCTCACCTCACGACTTATGCTATTTCTCACACGGTGGTCACCGTTGGCCTCTCTCTTTCTCTCCTGGCAATTTTAGCGGGACACACCGCCTTTACCCCCAACGATCTGTTCTTTGCCCTTAGCTCCTGGACTCTTTTTAATCTCTTCGAATTTGGACGAAAGACCTTTGCCACCAGTGAAGAACGTCCTGGCGTTGCCACCTATTCCAATATCTGGGGACGTCCCGGTGCCGTCTTCCTTTCTCTTTCTCAAGCTATTCTCTCCTCGCTCTTTCTCCTGCTCGCTCTTGGCCTGACCGTGCCGATCTTTTTGCCGCCCTTACTGTGGTTTTTTCCCTTCCTCCTTTTGATCCTGGGGGTGCTCTATCTGTTAAAGAATTCGGGCAAAAGTGCCAAAGTCTTTCGCGCCATGAGCAGCGGATACATTATCCTGATCTATATAACCCTAACCACTCTGCTCTATATAAAAGCATAAGGTATTGCCATGTTGATTGTGACCAAAGATTCGCTTCAGAACTTTGCCAAGGCCGAGGCCGGTGGCAAAGGTTTTAATCTCTATCTTCTTTCCAATCGAGGAAGCCGCGTACCTGCGTGGTTTGCCTTGGGCCCGAGCTTTCTTGAGGCCTTCAAAAAAGAACATCAGATCGCGGACGAGATCAACAACCTGGTGACTCTTTGCAAACAGGATTTTAAAAGTGCCAGTTTGGCGGTGGAAAAACTCATTCTCTCCAAACCACTCTCGGCCGAAATTAAAAAAATAGTTTTAGCAAATTACAAATTGCACAAGCTCTCCACTGTGGCGGTTCGCAGTTCCGCCTTGGATGAGGATTCTGCCGGCCATTCTTTCGCCGGGCAGCTCTCCAGCTTTCTCTATATCAAGACAGAAGAAGAATTATTTTTGTCTATCAAAAAATGCTGGGCCTCGGCCTATTCCGAGCGCTGCCTTTTTTATCGCCATCAAAACAAGATCTCGCTCCTGGATATTCAGGTGGCCGTGGTGATTCAGCAAATGATCGCAGCGGAAAAGGCCGGCGTGCTTTTCACCGGCGATCCCACCACCCAAGATGGCGGAACCATCGTCATCAACTCGGTCTATGGCGTAGGCGAAGGTTTGGTCTCGGGCCAGCTGGATGCCGATGCCTTTTTTTTCGACAAGACGACCTCGAAGTTGAAAGGTCAAAATATCGTCGAGAAGCGTGAGATGGTGGTTTGTGATCTCGCCCAGGGTGGCCTCAAAACCTCGCCCGTCGCCAGCGACAAAATGACTCTTCCATCGCTCTCTCTGGCCGAGCTGCAGGAGCTGGTTGCCGTGGCCGGCGACATCGAAAACTTTTACCATCACCCTCAAGATGTGGAGTGGTGTTTTGAAAATGGCCAGCTCTATCTGCTGCAGTCGCGCCCCATCACCACCCCCATCCCCAACTTCAAAGGCCATCTTTTTGTCTGGGATAATTCCAATATCGTGGAGTCTTACGGTGGTCTGACCTTGCCTTTGACTTTTGATTTTGCCCGCTACGTCTATCATCAAGTCTATGTGCAGTTTTGCGAAGTCCTGATGGTGCCGGCCAAAAATATTAAAAGCATGAATTTCTTTTTGAAAAATATGCTGGGCATGTTTTATGGAAGAGTTTTTTATAACCTGTTAAATTGGTACAAGCTCACCAGCATTTTGCCCGGCTACAAGTACAATCGCCAATTTATGGAAACCATGATGGGCACCAACGAGTCGCTGCAAAATGAAATTGCCGATCGTGTCCGTCCTCCGGAATTCGATCGCGGCGTCTGGGCCTCCTTTCGAAAATTTTTAACCGGCGCCAAATTTCTTTACTATCACTTCACCATTCAAAGCGTGGTGGATGATTTTCTAAGCTACTTTCATGGTGTTTATGACCATTTTCGAGAGCGCGACTATTCCCGGATGCCCTCGCATGAAATTTATAAAGACTATCAGGAGCTGGAAGAAAAAATGTTGTGGCGCTGGCACGCACCCATCATCAATGATTATCTTTGCATGGTACATTTTGGAATCTTCAAGGCCATTACGAACAAATGGCTGTCACACCTGGGCGAAAGTTTTCATAATGATCTCTTGGCAGGAAATGGCAACTTAGAATCGGCCGAGCCCACGCGAAATCTGATGCGTTTGAGTGCCGAGATCGCCCAGATTCCGGCGCTGAAAGAATTGATTATGGCCACCCCCAATCATCATCTGTTTGAGGCGATTCGCGTTTCGCCTTACCAAGACCTTTATAAAAAGTTGCTCGACTATATTGATAAATACGGCTTTCGCTGTATGTCCGAGATGAAGCTCGAGCAAAAAGATCTGCACCAAGACCCATCGCTGCTTTTTGTCTTCTTGAAAAATCTTTTGAATGCCGGCAAAACCAATTTAGAAAATTTTGAAGAGCGCGAAAAAGAAATCCGCGACAAGGCCGAGGCGCTGCTCGATTTAAATCTTTCGCTTGGGAAAAAAATCTTTTATCGCTGGTCGCTTCATCATGCCAGGAAGGCCGTGCGCAATCGAGAGAACACGCGCTTTTGTCGCACGCGAGTTTACGGCGTCGTTCGCTCGATGTTTTTTGGCATGGGCACCGACTTTGCTGCACGAAATATTATCGAGGCGCGGGAAGATATTTTTTATCTGTCGTTAGAGGAACTGAAAGGCGCACTGGAAGGCCACCTGCATACTCAAAACTTAAAGGCCTTGATCGACCTTCGCAAAAAAGAATATCACGGTTATGCCGACCTTGAGCCCATGACCCGGCTGGTGACTCGCGCCATGCCGTATTGGCAAAATGCTCTTGTGCCTCCCAATGAAAGTTCCGTCACCACGACGGACGCCAATCTTCTGCCCAATCAGATGAAAGGTCTGGGCTGCTGCCCGGGCATTGTGGAAGGAATTGTCAAAGTCATTATGGGGCCTGAGGATGACCTGACTTTAAACGGCGAAATTCTTGTAACCATGCGAACCGATCCGGGCTGGATTCCCCTCTACCCCAGCATCAGCGGTCTTTTGGTAGAACGCGGCGGTCTGCTGTCTCACTCGGCGATCGTGGCACGCGAGATGGGGCTGCCCACCGTGGTCAGTGTGGTGGGGCTCACCAAACAGCTTAAAAGCGGCATGAAAGTCCGCTTAAACGGAGAATCGGGGTTGATCGAGATTTTGTAGAGCACTCTTAGACGAAAAAACTCGTATAATGTGAAAAAATCGGAGTGCCGTCTATGTCCCAAGAATTTGATTTCTCGAGTCTGAGCTTACAAGACGCCCTTGATCTGGCCATCTTGATTGAGGAGGATGCAGAAGAGCGCTACCTGGAATTTAATCGACAGCTCGGCTCCACCCGCAAAGATGATGCCGGTGATTTTTTTGAAACCATGGCACAGAATGAGGCCAAGCATGGCCGTGAGTTGGCCGCCCAGAGAAAGACCCTTTTTGCCGCAAACAAGAGCAACGTCAGTCACGAAATGCTGGATGAAATTCGCGATGTGGAGGCGCCTTCCTATGAGCAAACACGAAGCTTCATGTCCTATCGACATGCCTTGGAAGTCGCCCTGGCCTGTGAGGTGAAGGCCTATAATTTTTTTGATCTGGCCTTGAAGTCGATCAAAGATCAGGAGGTGAAAAGACTTTTCACCTTGTTGCGGGCGGAAGAAGTCGAGCACAAAAATCTTGTCAAAAAGCTCTTGGACAAAACTTCCGACGACCTGGCGCCAGAAGTTGATCCGGGGGATGTGGATGAGCCGGCCGGGCTGTAGTGGAAAATACTATCTATAAAGCTTATAAAACCCCGACCCGTCGGCGCGAACGCCTCTTACTGTCACATAATCAATTCTCAGCAACATGCTGAGATCGACAAAAATTTCTTTCAGCTTAATTTCGGCGTTGTCGATTTCCATGAAAGCATCAACCTGGCAGCGGCCATTGGCGACCTTGGTTCTCACTCGAATTCGAGGATCGGAAAAATATCTGCGGGCCTTGTCCATATTCGCCGGTTGAAAATCCATCTCTGTTCTATTGGTATTTAGGTAAGTCATCACGGCCTTGCTGGCAAAGCCTTGCGCCTCGGTGGAATTCATTTCTTCGCGCTGGCCTCGATCTTCGCCCATGATCCAATAGCCCTCGATATACTTATGATTGGGGTATGGCACGAGCGCGCAGTTACTGTCGACCTGGGCATCAACCTTGAAAATGTTTTTTGCGTGGAGACTTTTTTTAACGATAAAGAGATTTTGCCCGGCCTCAGCATGGATGGCGCAGAACAAAAGCATGAATGCTAAAAAATTACGCATAAGACCCCCTCAAAGATTTTTTGACCTGGAGACGAGATAGCACCGGCGAAAACCCTTCTGAAAGGCCTATTTCCTATACCTGTAGATTTTTCACGGGTACCGCTTAGAACCGCTCTGGCACTCGGGCCAAACAATGCCATCTCAATTTTAGATAATTATTTAAGTTTCTATTTAAAGTTCCGATAACATATCGAACGAGTATGGGAAGCCGAAATAACACCTTGGACTCCCTCATTTTTGCGGAGAAAATTATGCGCTCCCATTTAAGTCTGAAATTTGCTTTTTTCTTCTCCTTTTCGTGTCTCTGGGCCTTCTCGGCCATGGCGCAAAATTGTGAGAACATCGACCGAACGGCCTATCCTCGCGATTGGCAGTTTTGTATGCAAGGGTCGATCAGCGCCGGTGGAGGCGGAGGCGGTGGTGCTGGAGGCTATGCAGGCTCCTACTCAGGTTATGACTGCATTGACTGTCAGGCGGCGGCATCCAGAGCATCAGACGCGCCCAATCCTTGGGTTGAGGCCTTAGGCATTGTCGCCGGACCTTTGGCCATGGTGGGAAGCACCTGGATCAATGGCTACTATCAAAATAGATCACAAGAGGCCTGGGCCAGTGCCTATACCGCTGGCAACCAACAATGTACCGCTCGTTACAATTCTTTTTTAAGTTATTACGAAAGTCGTGGCGCCAACCCAATCACTCCCGAAATGGGATTGAATGCCGCCAGCTCATGCAATGGCATGCCTGGTGGGATGGCCGGCGGATATGCTGGCTACGGTGGAATGTACGGCAACGGTTTTGGTGGCGGTGGGAATCCCTACATCGCTGCGGGATACACTCCCGGAATGATGGGCGGAATGATGGGCCCATATCCTGGAGCAATGGCCGGTGGCGGAATCGGATATCCTGGTTTTGGGATGGGAATAAATTTGGGTTTAGGCATGGGTAATCCCATGGGTGGATACGGTGGTTATGGAATGCCTGGCGGTTACGGCGGCTATGGCATGCCCGGTGGATATGGTGGTTATGGAATGCCCGGTGGCGGTCTGGGATTTAATATTGGTTTAGGCGGTGGCGCCGGAATGCCTGGCGGCTACGGCGGTTACGGCATGCCCGGTGGTGGATATGGTGGATACGGCATGCCCGGTGGCGGCTACGGTGGTT
>JAHFAA010000216.1 GCA_023250775.1 Bdellovibrionales bacterium | reverse complement strand
TAAATATTTCAAAAATATTGATGAAACCTTCATGCGATTCAACGTCACAAGTTTGCGTGAATTTATTTTGAAAAAAGCAAATAGTAGTTCGGCTGTCGCCGAGGCGGGGTTTGCCAACTGTCGCGAATATGTCAGAACACTGGCGCAAAATCCCCGTTATCATTTTGAGCAAAATAAAAAAACACCTAGAAAGACCGATAAAAAATTAGATTTTTTTGAATGTCTGACCTGCAATATTTGTATGGATGTTTGTCCCAATGCTGCCAATTTTCTTATTCCCATTCCCCCCCAAACATATTCCATGGCCAACTATAGTTGGAATGGGCAAAAGTTTGTCGAGGATGGTGAGTTAAAAATGGTGTTAGAGAAAGGCGGCGAGATCGCCAATCTAGCCGAATTCTGTAATGACTGCTCTAACTGTGATACCTTTTGCCCGGAATTAGGCGGGCCCTATCTCATAAAACCAAAAATGTTTTTGCAGCAAGAAAACTATGAGAAACACCAAGGACAAGGATTTTTTCTTGAAGGCAATAACTTTCGAGGAAAGTTTGCGGGCGTTGAATATATTTTAAAGCATGATGTGAATTTTGAATTTCTAACAGACATGGGAAAATTCACTTTTGATCAAAAAAATAAATTGCTGGCCTATGAGTCGAAACAGAACAGGAAAGTGGGAGACCACCCCCCTCTGGATCTTTTTTTAAAGATGAAAATTTTATTTGATGGTCTTTCACAGACGAGTCGCTATGGTGCGACTCTCATAAATAGTTGGAATAAAAATGAGAAGAGATAGATGTGAGTTTGTGATTAATCCTTTTGTTAAAAAAGGTTTTGTGCCGGATGGTTCGTCGATTACCTCCGCAGAAGTTTTCGAATTCCATAAAACCATTCCCGGCTATGCTCCCACACCTTTGGTGGAACTCAAGGCCCTGGCCAGCGAACTCGGTTTAGGCAAAATTTTTGTCAAAGACGAGTCAAAACGTCTTGGACTAAATGCCTTCAAGGTCCTGGGGGTTTCCTTTGCCATTCATCAGTGGCAAAAAAAGCATCCCAATGAAAAAAATGTGGTCTTCAGTACCGCCACTGATGGCAATCACGGTCGTGCCGTTGCCCGGACGGCGCGAAAGATTGGGGCCAAGGCGGTCATCTATGTTCCTCAAAATACTTCAGAGGCGAGAATCGCCGCCTTGAAACATGAAGGCGCAGAAGTCGTTGTCGTGCCTTCCCATTATGACGATGCCGTTAAACAAGCGGCGGCGGATGCCAAAACGTTTAATCGCCAAATTATTTCCGACATAGCCTACCCAGGGAATATGGAAATTCCCGGATATATCATGAGTGGATACACCACTATTTTTCGGGAGGAAGAGCAAACTTTGCATGGGGTGCGTTCACCTGAAGTGGATGTCGTGCTCTTACAAGCAGGCATGGGCGGATTTGCCGCTGCGGGGACTTGGTATTACGTCAATCGCTATGCGGGACTCCGACCGAAATTAGTTTGTGTCGAGCCGACGGATGCTGATTGTTTTGTGGAGTCCATCAAAAATGGTTTGGGAGAACCTTTGCAGACTAAGGGCTCGCAGAATTCGATCATGGCCGGTCTCAACTGTGGCACGCCCTCACTTTTGGCATGGCCTATCATGCGTGACGGAATGGATTTATTTATGTCGATCACGGATGACTACGCCAAAGAGGCCATGGTTTGCCTTGGCAAACCTCGCGGCAATGATCCCCGTATTGTTTCAGGGGAATCCGGCGCTGCCGGCCTTGGTGGTTTGCTCGCCTTGATGAAACGACCTGATATGCGGGAAGCAAAACGCAAATTGGAGCTGGGCCCAAATACTAGAGTGCTCTTGATAAGCACGGAAGGTGATACGGACCCTGTTAACTATAAAAAAATCTTAGGAGAGTAATGTGAATAATACCATCTTCAGTAAGGCCGAAGAATATCGTAAGCCCTGCGCAGATTTTTTGCGCGATCTTGTTCGTATCCAGAGTTTCAGTACTGGCGAAAAAGAAGTTGCCCTGCGAATAAAAAAAGAAATGGAAAAGCTGAAATTTGACCAGGCCTGGATCGATGATTACGGCAATGTCATCGGCAGAATCGGCAGCGGTCCAATTCGTATCGTGTATGACGGACATATCGATACTGTTGGCATTGGCAAGCGCGAGAGTTGGCCTTATCACCCTTTCGAAGGGAAATTAGAAGATGGTTACATTTACGGCAGAGGTGCCAGCGACAATAAGGCCGCCAGCGCCGTTCAAGTTTATGGGGCGAAAATTTTTCAAGAAACATTAAATGACAAAGAGTTTAGTGTGTATGTGGTTGGCTCGGTTCAAGAAGAGGATTGTGACGGTCTTGCTCTTCGTTTTGCCTTAGAAAAAAGTATCGGGAATGTTCACTATGTTTGTATGGGCGAGGCGACAGATTTAAATATATACCGAGGCCATCGCGGTCGCATGGAAATTAAAGTGCGCGCCACGGGGCGCTCTTGCCATGGCTCTGCTCCTGAACGCGGCAAAAACGCCATCTATACAATGGCCAAACTAGTGCAGGAGCTCGAAATTCTAAATACTAAATTGCAGTCTGACCCATTTTTGGGCAAAGGAACTTTGGCCGTGACCCATATTTCCGCCCAAACTCCCAGCTTCTGTGCCGTTCCAGACGGCTGCGAAATTCATATTGATCGCCGTTTAACCTGGGGCGAAGACAAGGCCTTGGCGCTAAAACAAATTCGCGAGTTGCCCAGCTTTGACAAAGAGGCGATGGAAATTTTTGTGCCAATCTACAAGACACCTTCGTATACGGGAAAAGTTTTGGAGACTGAGTGTTTCTTCCCGACCTGGGTACTGCCGGAAAATCATCCTCTTGTTCAGGCCGGTTTTGCCGCCGCCAAGAAGGCCACGCCGAAGCAAAAACCGATTATTGATAAATGGGTGTTTAGCACCAACGGAGTGTCCAGCATGGGCCAGCTCAATATTCCGACCATTGGCTATGGGCCGGCGATTGAGGATGACGCCCACACCACCAATGATCGTGTCAAGATCGATGATCTGGTGAAATCCATGGCCTTTTACGCTCTTCTTCCCCACGAGCTGAGGAGTGCGAACAAATGATTTCCTTTTCACTCAATGGTGTTCCCAAATCTTTTGATGGTGACCCCGAACTTTCTCTCCTGAAATACTTGCGTGAGGTTGAGGGAATTATTTCTCCCAAGGATGGCTGTGCACCTCAGGGAACTTGCGGTGCCTGTACCGTCCAAATTGACGACAAGGCCACTTTGTCCTGCACCACCCACATGAAGCATATTGCAGGCAAGGCAATTACCACTATCGAAGGTTTTTCCGATTACACTAAGCAGACCTTGGCCCGAGCACTGGCGGATAAAGGCGCTGTTCAGTGTGGTTTTTGTACGCCAGGAATTTTGGTGCGTTCCAAAGTTTTACTCGACCATCACCCGCAACCAACCACTCATGACATTGTTAAAGTACTAAGTTCTCATTTGTGCCGTTGCACCGGCTATCAGAAAATTGTGGAAGGCATTTCTTACGCCGCCCAGTCCATGCATGAAAAACGCGAAATCGTTTTAACCAAGACCAGTGGTCGCATTGGTGAGCGAGAGCCAAAATATGAAGCGGTCAAGACCGCCTTGGGGCAACGGCCTTTCGTCAACGATTTAAAATTTCCCAACATGCACTTTGGAGCTTTGCGCTTGAGTGAGCATCCGCGTGCAAAAGTTATAAAAATAAAAATTGCAAACGCGCTTAAGCATGATGGAGTTGTGAAAATTCTCACTGCCAAAGATGTGCCAGGGATTCGAAAAATTGGCCTAATTGTTGCCGACTGGCCGCTGATGATTGATGAAGGTGAGGTGACTCATTATATTGGTGACGTGCTTGCAGTAGTCATCGCCAAATCTGAAAAACAGGCCCGTCTTGCGACCGCATCTATTGAAGTGGAATACGAAGTTCTTCCGCCCGTTGTCGACGCTCATGAAGCACTCAAGACGACTTCGCCCGTTGTTCATTCTGGCAGTAATCTGTTGGATAATTGCATTGTCAAAAGAGGCGGGAATGTTGAAGATGCTTTTGCCAAATCCTCCTTCATTGCCGAAGGAATTTTTCAAACTCAGAGAATTGAGCACGCTTTTTTGGAGCCCGAGACCTGCGTCTCTGTTCCAAATATTTCAGGCGGCCTCGATGTTTATAGTCCCGGCCAAGGTGTGTATGAGGATCAACGCCAGGTCGCGATGCTGCTTGGTCTGCCTAAAGAAAAGATCAACGTTATTTTAGTTCCAAACGGCGGCGGTTTCGGCGGCAAAGAAGATTTGAGTGTGCAAGGCCATGCTGCCTTGGCCAGTTATCTTCTAAAACTTCCTGTAAAAATTGCGTTGACCAGAGAAGAATCCATCACCATGCACCCCAAGCGCCATCCTATCTGGATGGATTATAAAGTGAGTTGTGACAAAGATGGAAAACTCACAGCAGTCAAAGCGCGCATGGTTGGCGATTCGGGCGCCTATGCTTCTGTCGGAATGAAAGTTTTGGAGCGGGCCGCGGGACATTCCACCGGCGCTTACAATGTTCCCGTTGTTGATGTGGAGGCCAAGACCGTTTATACCAACAATATTCCCTGTGGGGCGATGCGGGGATTTGGCGCCAATCAGGCCAACTTTGCCATTGAGAGTTTGATTGATGAGCTATGTGAAAAAGGAAAATTTGATCGTTGGCAATTTCGTTACAACAATGCGCTCGTCGATGGTTCGGTCACGGCCACAGGCCAGGCCTTGAGTGGGGGAGTGGGAGTTCGCGCCACCCTTCTGGCCTTGAAAGACGAATTTTCTAGAGCACGTTATGCCGGCCTTGCCTGTGGAATTAAAAACACCGGGATTGGAAATGGAATGCCTGACGCCAGCAAAGTGGAAATCGATATTGAACGTGCTGACCATGTGGTGATTTACCACGGTTGGACTGAGATGGGGCAAGGGGTGCACACCATGGCGTTACAAACCTTTTGTCAGGAGACCGGACTGCCGCCAGAAATTGTTGAAGTGAAAGTTGAATCACGGGTCAGCAATGCTTTCACCGGAATGACGACAGCGTCTCGTGCGACTTCACTTGTTGGCAATGCCGTGATTGATGCCTGCAAAAAAATCAAAACTGATTTGAAAAATTCTTCTTTAGCAAAATTGGTCGGAAAAAAATATTTAGGTGAATGGATTTGTGATTTCACAACCAAACCGGGGAAAGTTAACAAAGAAGGAAAAGTTGTTACTCATTACTCTTATAGTTATGCCACCCAATTAGTTGTGCTGGATGATCATGGCAAAATCGTGAATCCCACTTTGTTTGAGAGTCAGATTGAAGGTTCCTTGCATATGGGGTTGGGGTACGCTCTATGTGAAGATCTTCCGATGAAAGATGGTTTTTTGGTTAGTAAAAAATTAAAAGACTGCCAAATTCTCCGCGCCCGAGATATTCCAAAGTTTGTGGTAAAAGGTGTGGAAGTTTCCGATCCTCTTGGCCCTTATGGTGCCAAAGGTGTTGGCGAAATCGGCCTTGTTCCAACCGCTCCTGCGGTGGCCAATGCATTCTATCAGTTTGACGGAATTAGGCGTAGAAGTTTACCCATGAAAAGGCATATGTAATGGGCCTGGTGATTAAAAACGGTACGTACGTAGATTGGGAGACTCTAGAAGTTAAGCGTACTGATATCATGATGGACTCGGGAAATTCCAATCAGGTGATTGATGCTGAAGGAAAGCTGGTGATACGCTCTTTCGCCTGTGCTCACCATCATGCCTATTCCCTTCTGGCCCGTGGCATGCCCGCGCCGAAACATACGCCCAAGAACTTTCATGAGATTTTGAAATATGTTTGGTGGAATCTTGATTCTAAGCTTGATCATGAAATGATTCGCGCCTGTGCTCGCGGCACGGCCCTCATTTGTGCAAAAAATGGCGTAACGTTTGTCATCGATCATCATTCTTCACCTTTTGTCGCCACTGGTTCGCTCGAAATTATTTCCCAGGCCTTCCATGAGCTGGGGCTTGGTCATCTTCTGTGCTTGGAATTGTCGGATCGTGATGGTTCCGAAGCGCTGAAATCAGGATTTGCTGAGACGGAGAAATGTTTAAGCAAGAGTCCCGAGACGTACCTAATCGGGCTCCATGCTTCATTTACTTTGAGCAACGACACTTTGGAAAAGTCCGCTGAACTGATGAAAAAATATCAAAGCGGGGTACATATTCATGTTGCAGAAGATCTAATTGATCAAAAGGAATGTGAAAAAAAATATCATAGGCGTGTGATCGAACGGTTGCAAAAATATGATCTTTTAGCTTCCAGCAAAAGCATCCTCGCCCATGGACTTCATTTAAATGCTAAAGAGCGGGAAATTTTTAATGCATCTGAAGCCTATTTAGCCGTGAGTACAGAGAGTAATCAAAATAATCGTGTCGGGGTGTTCTCTTCTCGGAAAATAACGCCGGAGCGTATTATGCTGGGGACGGATGGGATGCATTCGGACATGTTGCAAAGTGCTCGTGCCCACTATCTCCAATCATACGACAGTGAAAGTACAGATATGTTAACGGTGTATAAACGTTTACGAAATGTTCATT
>JAHFAA010000215.1:1612-6671 GCA_023250775.1 Bdellovibrionales bacterium | reverse complement strand
ATGTCCAACTGCCCTTCTCTCCTTTTCTAGCTCATCGCCTCGACTCTTGGGAATTGAAATCACCGCCTTGGCATCCGGATTGTTGGCCGTTTTGGGTTTGTTCCTACTCACGATCCGACGGATCTTGGATAAGCGTGTCTATGCCGTGACCACGATCACAGATTTTTTTCTTCTGGCATTGCTGATTTCTCAAAGCGCGATGGGAATTACCATCTCTCTTTCTTATCGCTGGGGTTTAACTTGGTTTGCGGGAACTCTCTCACCTTATCTTTGGTCACTGATAAAGTTCCAACCTGATTCGAGTCACGTGCTCTCCCTGCCGTCAGTTATCAAGTTCCACATCTTCGGAGCATTTTTGATTATTGGATTAATTCCTTACTCAAGACTGATTCACGCCTTTTCGACTCCTCTAGCGTATTTATGGCGTGCGCCTCAAGTTGTGATTTGGAATCGTCGCAATTAGTGACCAGACTACTTGGCCGTAACGGTGAGCCCAAATGAACCAGATGCTAGACCGGTACTTGAAGCTGTTATTGAGATGCTTCCTGTTGTGGCCTTTTTAAAATACACATTGCCAGAGAGGTTGGCGCCGTTTGCAATGGTCACTGTGGTTGTTGGAGTCGTACAACCGGAATCGGTGTAGAATCCACCGTCCTGTGTGCCACTATAGCTCAAATTAATCGTGGTGTCTGAGGTGACATTGGCGGGACTGGCATTCAAATCAAGAGAGCGGACTGAATAGGCACTGATGCAAGCACCGGCAGAACCAGAGGGAGTCGCGGCGGCACCACCCAACCCTTTGATGTCAAGTTTCACAACCGTTCCTGCATTCACGACATTGAAGAATGAATTGGCGTTGAGAAGACCTGCTGTTGCGGCATAGACGGTGGTTTGCCCTACGGTGGCCTTCTTTATATAAAAAGATTGGTTAGAGGTTTCAGGTGCATAGCTTAGGGTGGTGATGGCATTGGTGCAGCTTGGGTCTGAATAGAAAGTTAGGTCTTGTGTCGATGCCGTATAATCTAAGCTCACGGTGCGAGAAGTGGCCGAGGGAACCTCGAGTCCATTGGCATCGCGAACCGTGACGACAAACACAGTGCCGCATGTATTTGGTGCGACGTAGGTATTATTGGTAAACGTGAGTTTTGCCGGAGCGCCAGGGGGAATGCGTTCGTCTTTAATAAAAAGATAACTGACATTGGAACCAGAGTTGACCGACCTAAGAAGTGAGGCACCCGCGTTGGGAAAATTGGGATTTTCATTTTGACTGGCGAGGCCAAGAGGATAATCAGCCACCTGATAGAGCAAACCGGAACTGCAATTGATTCCTGAATACAACCTGACCATCAAAGCAAACAGACCGGGAGAGGTATTGGGATTTGTCGGGCCGACGGGAATAAGCAAGCTGGTCAATTCGCTGGAGTCAGTGTCGTCGATATTGTGGCAACTCGTCGTGAGGCCGGTACTTGAATTTCGGTCAAGGCCGGGAAGGAATTCTGGAAACACCACCTTGAAAGATTTGGCCTTCCCAAGAAATGAATCACAGCTATTGCCATTAATATCCGCACGGGCCGTGGACTCATTGCAGGTAATAATTTTGAGTGGCGCGAAAGTCAGATTATTCATGAAAGCAGTGCTTGAAAAAAGAAGATCACTGCAATTATTCGCGCTCATTTTAAGAGATAAATCGAGAATACCTCCGCTGAGATTCATGGAGGTAAAACCACATTTCACGCTTCCTTCCATAATATTCGCCCCCGACCAACTGAGCCCGGCAAATTGCCAATCTCCATTGGCGAGCGAAAGCGAGCGCGACTCCGTTTCGCTGGTGAAGCTTAGGGCAAATGATTCGTTGGCGGTGCTCGACACTCCCCACATCATCAATCCTCCCTGACTCGTCGTCAGGGAATTTGCCTTGATGATAAGCAAAGAACTTTCCTTATTCGGCTTCGCGCATGAAGCAACAATAAAAAAGATCAGAAGAAAGTTCAGCATAAACTTCATAAACGACTCCGGTCACTTAAAACTGTAACTTGAAGTTAAGAGTGACCACATGCTTGTTGTAATCATAACTATTTTTATCTTTCGAAATATTTTTTGTGTATTCGTACTGCAACCCCATATCCATCTTGGATGACAGAGTTCTGGTAAGCTTCACCAATGGGTTCACCTTCTTTTCCATTCCCCTGGTGCTTTTTTGCATTTTAGTGTCGAGGTAGGACAGCAACGTTCCCAGCTGTAATGTCGTTTTATTCCACATTTCCGGAATAAAATAATCGGCCCGAAGTAGCCAAGTGGCACTATCATTCACATTATTATTGGCATCGTAAGAACTATAGTCTGCAATAAAAAGCAGCAAGCGCTTCTTGTTCAACTTCACAAACTGGGTAAAATTTAGAGAGAGAGTACTGGAGTCATTGGCGGGGCTGTAGCTGGTGTACTGCTGTGATTTGCCTTTCAAAATACTGATTCCCTGTGAGAACCATTGCACACTTTCACCAAGAATAAACGTGTACGATCTTCCATAATAGTTCAATGATTTGGTCATCATGTAATCTCTTTCAGCGTAGCTGTATTCAAAATCCAACAACAAAGCAGAATCTCGCCCAAAAAAGGAATGTTGATAGCTATTTCTGATTGATGGAGCGATAAAGAGTTCATCATTCCGATAAATCGCAGGCTCATTGGCGAAGTATTTATCAAAATCTAATCTCAACTCCGGTGACGTTTGAAATTTGTTGCCGATGTTGAAGGAATATTTTCCAAAGAGTTCTGTCTCGCTTATGGGAGAAGCTTTCTTCACAGCGGTTGTATTGGTGCTATTGTCCGGGGTCAAGGTTACATTGGAATCATATTCAAAACTCTGATCTAAAAAAACCAGATAGGGTTTCGTGCCCCAGGAAGATGGCAGGCCGTATTTCACTTGAATTTCTAAAATTCGTTTTTTTATCTCGCTGGCCAATGGCGAATCGGAGTCACACTCGAAGGCCATTTGCATTTGAGGAATAACGCTCTTAAGCACATTCTTCTTTTCGCTTTTTTGATTGTCTTCCGTATAGGCCAGATAGACTTCCCCTAACTGAAAATTGGCAGCTTGTTTAAGATTGGAATCGATATTTTGAAGCTTATTTATTTGCTTGTAATATTTAATGGCATCCTTATATTCCTTGGCCAATTGATGTGCGTAGGCGATGTAAAAAAGTGAATGTCCCGGTTTCAGACCGAGCTGCCATGATTTGTTAAAATATTTTATGGCCTCAGGAAAATTATTATCGGCGAATAACGATTGTCCGTATTGATAATAAATTTCTTTAGGAAAAACTCCTGATCCAATGGCCTTGTCAAAAAAATGATTGGCCTCTTTATGTTCCTGTAATTTCTGATAACAGACCGCCTTCCAATACCAGGCGGTGGCGCGAGAAGTTTGTTGTTGCTCCAGCTTCGAAAGAAGCTCAATGGCCTGGAAGTATGCCCCTTGATTGAACTCTTTATAAATCTCTGCTCCCAGGTTTGGCGCTTCAGTCGCCAGGCACCAAGGCATGACAAAGAAAAAGACAATCAGGAATGTGAAGACGGTAGAATTTTTCATGTCGTTTAAAAATCAAACCCCATCTTGAGCATGGTTCTGCGCTCTATTGAGTCGCCGTAAAATCGATTATTGAAATCCTTTAACACATCTGCAGAAATAGTCAGCGCTTCATTGTCGTTGAGGGAATTAGAATTCTCACCTTTCATCGTCGAGTTGCCATTCCCGACAGTTCCATCCAGATAAGAGGTACTCCCCCAAGATTCACTTGAGATCAAAGTGGGACGAGCTTGTTTCGATTTGCGTGTGCTCTCATTATTGGCAAGAAATTCGCCATTATCATTTAAGACAAAACCTTCTGGTGGATGATATTCGCCAGTGGCAGGATTCAAAGTTCCATAGTTTGCCGGGAGGGTGTAGACGCCTGTATTTTCATCGTAAACGCTGCCAGGAGGTGGGGCCAGATATATTCCGGTGTTTTGATCGATCAGACCGCCAGCAGGAGGGGCCAGGCGCCCAGTTGAGGAATCACGAAATCCTTCTGGGGGAGGATCATCTTGAATATCTGGACTTGATTGGACAAGAGAGACAGCATCAGCATTTTTGTTGTCAGTGGTGCTGGAAACCTGTTCAGTAAGCGTATTTTTTAGCGCCTTCTGATTCACGAACATGGTTGAAGGCCTCACACCCGGTAAGATGATTGAACGGAAATTGTCCTGCTGATGTGTTGCGCTTGAAGTGTTGAAATCCGGATTGTTTTTCATACCGTAAAATTGGGGAGGGCTAAGCTTCACAGGGATAGTCGTCTTATCACCTAAGGCAGGGTTGGCAGATGAAAAGCGGCCTTCGGGAATGGATACGCCGTTAGAACCATCAATCAGTTCATGGATGTTAGAGGCATCAACTTCACTCGATGCCTCTTTTTGCGCCATTTTCAATTCACCATGATAAGTGATGACGTTGGTTAATTTATTTTTGCTGTTAAAGCTGACATTAATTTCAGTTCCTCGAACCCCCATGGCGGCAGTGTGGGTTTTGATAAGCAATTTGTCCTTGCGTTGCGATGGCTCAACCAGCTGCTCTTGAACTTTGGATCGAATAGCGCCGTTGAGCAGAGAAAGCATGGGAGGTTCATTTTTTTTAAGACTGGTGATCTCTAACTGCGATTGTGGAGCGACGGTGATTTGGGTTTTATCAATAAACACAAGTCTGGCCATACTCTTGGCAGCAGTCTGAATAACCATTCCCTCATTCACCGCCTGCCCTTGCATCGCCGGCCTATGATCGATTTGGACATCACCCTTCAAGAACGTAACATGCGCAAGTTCTTGTGAGGCAAAGGTCTTGCCCATCAAGAGTAGAAAAACAAAAAAGCAAAATTTCATGCGTCGAGCATATCTTAAGGATACGGCGCTGGACAACAACAAATGTTTTTAATTCTTAGGCCGTTCGGTCCAATCACCGAAGCTTTAAATTCACCGATCCGTACAGCAGCGCACTCCCTGCTGATAGAAATAATGGTCTTCGCTGTGA
>JAHFAA010000215.1:0-1602 GCA_023250775.1 Bdellovibrionales bacterium | reverse complement strand
AGCGAGCGCGAACCGGCCCCCAGTATCCGCCTTTTTGAGCGCCCTTGTAATGTCCGCCTGACACACGATTGGTGGTCCACTCATCAATATTCCCCGTCAGATCGTAAACACCAAAGGAACTGCGACAGGCCTGACGATTACCGCTCGGTTCTCCCATCCAAATTCTGTCGAGTTCGGCTTGGGCGGCCTCGGACGTGCGGTCACGCAAACGTTCGGCATGAGGCTCTTTCCAACCTGTATCTGCATTGCAGGCAGGACTGCGTTCGAACCCATATGGATAAGGCCGGGCGTCTTCACCCTCGCAGGCAAAAATCCATTCTTCATCGGTGCAGACACGCTTGCCTTCATGGGCGCAAATTTGAATCGCCTCATAATAGGTCATCATGATGACCGGATATTCACCTTTGATATTGGGATATTCAAAACGATCCATGCAAAAGGCCATACTTTTGCGAGGAACTCTCGCCAATAATTTTTTTAATTTTTCGGCATCAAATGTGGCACATCGTTGTGGAAATTTTTTGCTAATCCATTTTGTGCAGGCGACATCTTGCCAGCCTTCAACTGATGGGCCGGAGTACATCTGTCCTTCGACTCGCACCATTCCGGGAATGGCACATGAACCGCGCGTGCCTTCGCGCTTGTCGGTCACCTCAGGAAGTTCGATCGGTCGATCGGCATCAAAGCGCTGCCAATTTCGATCATTAAACTGCATCCAACGTTCACTTAAGGGATGTTCTTCTGATGCTGAAGCACATTTTCGTGAGGCCATGCCACCAGCAACCGCCGTCCGTTGAATTTCTGAGAGATCACGGTTGGCCTGCTCCACAAATTCAGGTGGCATGGCGAAAGCTGATAACCATGCCCCTAAAATGATAATAAATGTGAAAGATAGCGCACATTTCTCGGCCATAAAAATGATTATAGGATGGAAGCCAATTCGAATAAATCCTGTCATGATTAGCACAGTAAAAACACAATCTCTGACAAAAACGATAGGGATAGGAGGAACCAATGGCGACAAAAAATATCAATTTGAAGAAAAAATTCAAGGCGGGAGTTGAAGAGGCAGTGGGGGCACTTACCGAAGCTTTGAAACCAGCGGGTTTTGGAATTCTCACGCGCATTGATATGCATACGAAGATCAAAGAAAAATTAGGCAAAGATATTCCTCAAACTGTTATTCTCGGGGCCTGTAATCCTGAAGTGGCCTATCAGGCCTTTCTGGTCAACACCGATGTGACCGCGCTCCTTCCTTGCAATGCCGTGGTTAGAGATCTTGGCAAAAATCAAGTTTCGATTGAGCTAACCAAGGCCTCAAGCATGCTTGAATTATTAGGCGACAAAGGATTAACCGCCCAGGGACTGGAAGTTGATAAGAAACTGGCCAATGTTTTGGAAACTTTGAAACTGCCGACGGCCTAGACTTTCTTTTTAAGAGCTTCAAGCGCTTTCGCCAGTGCTAATTCATGAGCTTGAAGCTCGGCCTGAAGCCGCTGAATTTCTGGAGCATATTTAGCTTGTCGTTCCTGCAAGGCCTTGTGCAGTTTATCCCGCTGGGCCGCATATTCACGATTCTTTTTCTCTAACTCTTCACATTTT
>JAHFAA010000214.1 GCA_023250775.1 Bdellovibrionales bacterium | reverse complement strand
GGCAATTCTCTTCGTCGAGTTCTCCTGGGATCTTTGCAGGGAGCTGGTATTGTCGCTGTTAAAATTGAAGGCGTTGAACACGAATTCGGAACGATTAATAACGTAAAAGAAGAAGTTTCGGAAATCCTACTTAACCTAAAAGAAGTACGTTTTAGTATTTCTGAGAAAGAAGATATTAGCCTTACTCTCGAAAAACACGGAGAAGGTCCTGTTCTCGCTGGAGATATCTCTGATAGCAGTCATGCTAAAGTGTTAAATCCAGAGCACGTTATTGCCAACATTTCTTCTGGTGGTAACTTGAAGATGGAGCTTAAAGTTGCTCGTGGTAAAGGATACGTTACCGCCATGGATAACAAAGAACAATTTGATTTACCCATCGGTTGGATCTATGTGGACACGCTTTTTTCCCCTGTTCATCGTGTGAATTATACGGTGACTAACTCACGTGTTGGGAAGCGTACTGACTATGATAAGCTAACACTCGAAGTGTGGACCAATTCAGGTATTGGCCCTCAGGATGCGGTGGCATATTCTGCCAAAATTTTGCGTGATCAACTTGCAGTGTTCCTGAATTTTGAGGATGAAGAAGAAATTAACAGAATCGAAAATAAGCCGGTTCCAACAACAAGCTCAATTAATAATTTCCTTTTGAAACCAGTTTCCGAATTGGAATTGTCTGTTCGCTCAGCAAACTGCTTACAGAATGCAAATATTAAGTACATTTATGAGCTCGTTTCGAAAACTGAAGGCGAGATGCTGAGAACGAAGAATTTCGGACGCAAGTCACTCAATGAAATTAAAGAAATTTTGACGACCATGGGCCTTGGATTAGGCATGAAAGTAGATGGCGTTATGAAAGAGATGCAAGATAAACAGAATAGTGAAACTAAGGTTTAGCGACCAGTTGTTGATGAGGGGTTGATTTATGAGGCATGCGAAACATAGACATAGAATTTCAGCGGGTACTCCAGGGCATCGTCGAACCTTGATGAGAAATTTGGCTGTAGAAGTAATCGACCACGGCAAAATTAAAACGACTCATGCTAAATGCCAGGTTGTTCGCGGTTATGTTGAAAAATTGGTCACTATGGCAAAAGAAGATAGCGTTGCTAATCGTCGCTTGGCTTATACCAAATTGAACAATAGAGCAGCGGTAAAGAAACTATTTGAACAAGTTGGCCCTAAATTCAAAAATCGTCCTGGTGGCTATACCAGAATTTTGAAATTGGCTGATGCGCGTTTGGGCGATGGTGCACCCATGAGCTATCTCGCGTTGGTTGAATAAAAATTCCCGTTTTTGTTTGTTTTCCCAATGTTAGTTATTCTAGATTTCACAATTGCTGAGTTTAATACTCGGTTTATGTTTCTTCTTTGTATAGTTATCACCTTGTATTAGCTAGTTAAGCTACAGTTTTTTTAAAGATCGAAAAAAGATCAATCACTTTCAGACCACACACTGTAAAGCTTTTATGCAATTCACCGATAAGTTCCGTGAGCTTTGATGAGCAAACTGCCAAATCTTTGGCCAGGAGCTATTTATGATGAATTGGAAAGAAATTAGTGGACTCCACGTCGTTGCAAAACTTGATCAAATTCTTGGTAAGTGGTTTGGCGTGGAGCTGATTTATATCGATCAGCACTTTAAAATTCAGAGCCGTCATCTTGAAAAAAATTATCCCTTCAGAAATCATTTGATGAAGGTTGTGATGTCAATGAAGTATGGTTACGAATACCTTGGACAAGATTTGGAAAAGCTCGCCGAGGAACTGGTTGAATCTCAGCCCGGAACGGTAGTGTTTGATACTTTTTTTCCACAAATAAAAATGATGGCGTCAAAAATCTTGATCGATGGTGAGTTCATGGGAGCTGTCATAGCTTATCCATGGCTGCATGAGTCCATTACTTCTCAGGAATTAGAACAGGTTGTGCATAAAATGGTAGAGTGTGGTGCCTCAATGGAAGATGCCAAGGCCGCGCTTCATCATCTCAAAAAACTCGGCCCTGCCGATGTAGACTATCTTAAGGAATTGGTTGAGTTGGTATCTGGTGAAGTTGTTTCTTTTCACGAGGAAATCACCAAGCGTGAAAACCGCATTCATGAATTGAATTCTGAACTAGGTGATAAATATCGCTATCACATGATGATTGGAAAATCGAAAGGGATGCAGAATATTTATCGACTCTTGGAAAAAATTTCAAGTTCTGAATCTTCTGTTTTTATTCAAGGGGACAATGGTACAGGTAAGGAACTTGTGGCCAAGGCCATCCATTTCTATTCGCCCAGAAAAGAAAATATGTTTTTGGCGATCAACTGTTCAGCTTTCAATGATAATTTGCTCGACTCTGAGTTGTTTGGTCATGTGAAGGGAGCATTTACAGGGGCAATTAAAGACAAAAAAGGTTTATTTGAGATGGCCCATGGAGGAACCCTGTTCCTAGATGAAATTGGTGATACAAGTTTGAGTATGCAGGTGAAGCTGCTTCGTGTTCTTCAGGAAGGAACGTTTATGCCAGTTGGTGCGTCAACGCCACGGAAGGGAGACGTCCGAATTATTGCCGCCACAAATAAAAATATTAAAGAAATGATGGTCAAAGGTGAGTTTCGTGAAGACCTCTTTTACCGCATTAACGTCATTAATGTGCATATTCCACCTCTGCGTGAGCGTGGTGAAGATATTCCAATCTTGATCGATCATTTTATGGAGAAGCGCTGCGCGGAATCGGGGGTTTCAACCAAATTGCTTTCGAAGAAGACCTTGGAAAAGATGCTTGATTATCCTTGGCCTGGTAACGTTCGAGAACTGGAAAATGAGGTCGAGCGACTAGTGGTTTTGGCCGGGGCCGAGAAGAGCATTACACCTGAACTTTTAAGCCCAAGAATTCTTGAACATGGTATGCAACAAGGGGCCGTTGCCAGAGGAGTAAATACCTCAGGCAGTCTGAAAGAGGCGCTGGAAGAATTAGAATCCTTGATGATTCGTGAAGGATTGAAGCGCTGTAACTTCAATAAATCGAAATTATCCAAAGAGCTGGGAATTAGTCGTGCAAGCTTAATCATGAAAGTCGAAAAATACGGCCTGGATAAACGTCGCAAAGCTGCTGGCGAATAGCGTTAAAACTCAACGAATTTTTTTGGCCTCCAGTAGGGTGAAGGTATAGAATACCTAGGCTTTCTGGAGGTTTATCATGCCCGACATTTTGGAGGAGAAGCGACAGCTTCTCGTAGAAAAACGCCGTCTTGCAAAATTAGGTGGCGGTGAAGAAAAAATTAAAAAACAGCACGATCAGGGAAAATATATTGCGCGTGAGCGAGTCGAACGACTGCTTGATCCGGGCAGTTTTATTGAGTTCGATCGTTTTGTCGTCCATCGTTGCATCCAGTTTGGTTTGGAAAAAGATAAGTTTTTAGGTGACGGGGTTATCACCGGAATTGGCTCCATCGATTCCCAAAGAGTGGCGATTTTTTCCCAAGATTTTACCTGTTGGGGAGGGGCACTCGGGGCTGCCCATGCCAAAAAAATCTGCAAAATAATGGATTTTGCCCTAGAGAACCGTATTCCGATTATTGGGATTAACGATTCCGGTGGTGCGCGGATTCAAGAAGGCGTGGAGTCCCTCGCTGGTTATGCGGATATTTTTTATCGCAACGTAAAATCATCTGGAGTTATTCCTCAAATTAGTTTGATTATGGGACCATGTGCTGGTGGGGCCGTCTATTCACCCGCCATCACTGATTTTATTTTCATGGTCGAGCAGACCTCTTACATGTTTGTGACTGGGCCAGATGTTATCAAAACGGTGACCCACGAAGAAGTGACCAAGGAAGAACTGGGCGGCGCCAAGACACATAGCGAGCGCTCGGGTGTTGCTCAATTTCGGTGCAAAACTGAAGATGAATGTTTTGAGCGAGTGCGAGAGCTGTTCACTTTTATTCCGCCATCAAATTTTCCCAAGGCCACTTTGCGACCGACCTCGGATCCAATTCATCGCGACAACAACAAAATAAAGTATGTTGTGCCTGCCAATCCTAAGCGCCCCTATGATATGCGTGAAATTATTTTTGACGTCGTCGATGATGGTCATTTTTTAGAAGTGCATAAAGATTTTGCCAAGAACATGATCTGTGGTCTTGGCGCTATTGGGGGGATTAAAATTGGTGTTGTCGCCAATCAACCTGCGGTGCTTGCCGGTGTGCTCGACATTGATGCTTCTATTAAGGCCGCACGTTTCGTTCGATTTTGTGACGCCTTTGAGATTCCAATCATTACCCTCGTGGATGTGCCAGGATTTTTGCCGGGAACCGTCCAGGAATACGGTGGGATTATCAAGCACGGCTCGAAACTTCTCTATGCTTTTGCCGAGGCGACAGTTCCACTCATTACTTTGATCACAAGAAAGGCCTATGGCGGTGCCTATGACGTTATGTCCAGTAAGCATCTTAAGGCCGATATCAATTTGGCCTATCCGACTGCCGAGATTGCGGTTATGGGGGCTGAAGGTGCCGTTAGTATTATTTTTAGAAAAGAACTTGAAGGCCTGAAAGGCGTTGATTTTGAAAAAAAGAAAGCAGAATTGGTTAAGGCCTACGAAGATGAATTCGCCAATCCCTATCGAGCAGCTGAACTTGGATACGTGGATTCGGTAATTTTGCCAGAAGAAACACGTCGGCGTCTGTATCAGTATTTGATTGTGCTTAAAAATAAGAAAGTTGAATTGCCACGACGTAAACATGGGAACATTCAGCTATGAACACTAAACGAATTCTTATTGCAAATCGTGGTGAAATTGCCACTCGTATCGCACGGGCCTGTCGGGAATTAGGCTACACCTCTGTCGGCATTTGGACAGAATTTGAAGTGAATGCCAAGCATTTGGAGTTTTGTGACGAATGGGTTTTCATCCCTGGAAAAAATAATAAAGAAACATATCTCGATATTCCGAAGATTATCAAGCTGGCTGAAGATCACCGTATTGATGCCATTCACCCAGGTTATGGATTTCTGTCAGAAAATGGAAGCTTTGCCAGCGCCTGTGAGCAGGCAGGAATCGTATTTATCGGGCCAAACCCCCAAGCGATTAAATCCATGGGCGACAAGGCGACAAGTAAAGAAGTCGCCAAAAAAGCTGGAGTGCCTGTTGTTCCTGGTTCGACGAAGGCGGTGCCAACAATTGAAGAGGCCATCAAGATTGCTCACGAGATTGGATACCCCGTTTTGCTTAAGGCAGTTGCTGGTGGAGGTGGTCGAGGTATGCGCAAGTGTGCATCAGATCAGGAAATCAGGAATAATTTTGAAGCTGTTGGGCGAGAGGCCCTTTCGAGTTTTGCCAATGCCGAGCTGTTAGTTGAAAAATATATTTTGAATCCACACCATATCGAAGTTCAAATTTTGGCCGACAAGAAAGGCAATGTGTATCATTTTTTTGAACGTGAATGCTCTATTCAGCGCCGCCATCAAAAAATCATTGAAGAGGCCCCAAGTCCATTCGTAGGTGAAGATGAAGAATTACGAAATCGCCTGTGTACGACTGCTGTGAAATTAGCTAAGGCCGTAGGCTATGATTCTGCTGGGACCGTTGAGTTCGTCATGGGCGCGGATCGCAATTTTTATTTTCTGGAAATGAATACCAGAATTCAAGTGGAACACCCAATTACCGAAGAAATCACAGGTGTTGATTTAATTGTCTGTATGATTCAAGGTGCCTTTGGAGAATCCCTTGGGATTCCTTCTCAAGAATGGATTAAACGCACTGGTCATGCGATTGAATGTCGGATTTGTGCCGAAGATCCACTAACAATGTTGCCTGCTCCCGGTCTGGTGACCGGTTTTGAAACCAATTTCCCACAAGGGACACGTTTTGATAATTGTCTCTACAAAGGTCTGCAAGTTACACCAAATTTTGATCCCATGGTTGGGAAGCTGATCACAAAAGGTATTATTCGAGATGTCGCCTTGAGAAAAATGCGTGCCGCCCTCGATGGACTTTTGCTCGAAGGCCTGAAAACCAATATTCCACTTTTAAAGCAGATCTTGAGAGAAGAGCAATTTATCTCAGGACATTACACGACAAATTATATTACAGAATATAAACCACAAGAAAAAATTAAAACAGATTTTGATTATCATCGAGTTTACCAAGTGCTTGCCACGATTGAGGCCAGGAGGTTGGGACGATGAGAACATACTTAATCGACAAAGATAAAAATGAAGAATGTATCGATCTCAAAAAAACGATTGTTCATTCCAGTGAGCTTGTAGAGTTTGAATTTTCCACAGTCATTGATAATCATGACAAGCACACGCATCGAGTATTCGTGCGCCGTTTGGCCGGCCAATATTTTGTTTCGATGGATAATATTCATTGGAAAAAGTTGGCACGCCAAGATCTGCCAACAATCTTTCTTAATGTAAATCGCATTTACAATATCTATCGCGGCTACAAGCCTTCAGGCATGGCTTCAGGAGCTGAAGGTGGCTTAGTCACGCAGATGCCAGGAAAAGTCGTCAAGATTGCCGTGAAAGTGGGCGATCATGTTACCAAGGGCCAAACATTGCTCATTCTCGAGGCCATGAAAATGGAAAATGAAGTGAAATCAAATGTTGATGGTGTGGTAAAAGAAATTTTTGTCGGCGAGGGGCAGGCGCTTGATCAAGGTGTCGCCATGATGACCGTTGATG
>JAHFAA010000213.1 GCA_023250775.1 Bdellovibrionales bacterium | reverse complement strand
TCCTCTAGTTGGCGACGAATTATATGGGCCATTTAAAAAGTCCCAGGGTCTGCCGACATGGCGACACTGGTTGCACGCGGCCGTGCTGGAGTTTGTTGACCCCATAAGTAAGTTGCCAATTAAAATTGAATCACCCCTGCCCTCCGCTTTTCATGATCTCTTGAAACAAGGGATGCACAACAAATATCTTCTTCTCAATAAGCCCTATGATGTTCTCTCGCAATTTACCGGCGAAAAAGGCGAGAAGACCTTGGCAGACCTAGAATTGCCCAAAGATGTTTGGCCTGTCGGTAGACTGGACAAGCGAAGTGAAGGTTTTCTTCTCCTGACCAACGATAAAGAGTGGCGCCATTACATCATGAGCCCCGAAAGCAATAAGCGAAAAATCTATTGGGCCCAGGTCGAAGGTATTCCGGATGAAAATTGCATCTACAAGCTGGAGGCCGGGCCAGTTCTGCAGGGAAAGAAAAGTAAAGAGTGTGAGGCCCATCTTTTGACTGACGAGCTGGTTTGCACTTATGTGGCCCAAAATTGGCCCACGGGTGCGCCGATTCGAGAGCGTAAAAATATTCCCACCTCATGGCTGGAGATCGTCTTACGTGAAGGCAAAAACCATCAGGTTCGCCGCATGACCGCTGCCATTGGACACCCTACTTTGCGACTTATTCGAGTGGGGTATGGGGCGTTTAGACCGTGTGATTTACTCCCTGGACATTGGCGATCCCTCACTCCCCGTGAAATTACGCTGATGAGTCACACTACCGAAAAAAACTAAATTTTTCAGTATCTTAGACGGCTAAAGTTGCCATGAAATTTTTCCGAGAAGTATGAGTGGAGATATTTTGTCGGACAAGATTTTGCCCGAGGAGTGAGGAGCATGGCCGATAATTACATGGGGCGCGTTCGAGTCATCGAGTTTGAGGATGAGGAAGTCATTCGCAAGAAAAAACGCGAGCTTCTAAAAAGAGCGAAATGGCTTATTTATGATTTTGCCGCAATTGAAAATGTTCCCTTGTTCGATCTGCTCAATTTTAAAAATACCTCCGCCTCAGGAGAAAAAGTTGCGGTTGTCACTCTTGAAGTGAAAGAAACCGTTTTATATGCCATTGCGGCGTCGGAAAAATTTCCTGTTACTATCAACGGTGATGCCATCGCCATTGGGCAAGCGACCCCACTCCAGGTGAAAGATGTTGTGGAGTTTCTTGAATGCAAATATTTAGTCAATAACGATCCTGACTTGGAAGAGGAAGAGGCCCGTGCGATTCTAGGTCAACAAATTATTGTGAGAACCACACGCGGGTTGAAGACGGGAACTGTCAATAAAGAAGAGCAGTTCAAAAATATCTGTCGCGAGCGTGATGATTGCAAACAGTTGATCGAGATTTCTAAAATGAAGCTGCGAGATGCTGCAAGTAAAAAGCAGTTGATGGCGGCCATTATTAATAAGCGGGAAGAGTTAAAACAACAATTCATGATGTGTAAAACTCAAGTCGCCGAAATCGAGTCACAGAATTTAGAAAAGGTGATTCAGGAAAACAGCATCGTTTTGCTAGATCTCGAGGAGAAAGTCACCAAAACAGAAAGAGAACTTGCCCAGATGAAAGAGGCCATCGAACGTCGTGACAAGATGGAAACCGAACGCAAAAAGCAATTAATGGAGCGAGATCTCGAGAAGGAAGAAGAGGAACTGCGAAAAAAGCTGGAAGAACTGCAGAAAAAACGCAAAAGTGCCGCCTGAAAAAGACAATTTTCCCACTAGGAAAAAAGTATCTGAAACTATGTATTTCTTTACATTGCTGTCTAAACTTTATGCACCACCCATACAACAGGCCGTAATTATTAAGGAATCGGGAACTCTTCCTGGTGCATAATGGCCACAGACCCTCCAGAACGGCCAGACGACGACATTCGTGCAGGCGGATGTGTTATATTCACTCCGCTCAGCAAAGAACGTTTATGGAGATTTGCTTATGAAAACACTGTTGGCCATTATCTTTTTACTCTTAGGATTTCTTGCCTATGCCGGTGAGGATGAGGGCGTGAATAATGCCTCCGATCTAGAAGTGGCAATCGCGCATGAGAAGTCTAGTACCAAGTGGGAAGATGAAAATAAATACCTGGCCCAAAGTACCCGCTCCACATCTTCAATTGGTGAAGACGAATCTGCAGTTGAATCTGATCAAGTCGAATACGTCGTTATTGAAGAGTAAAAGCTGAATTAAAGATTAGAGGTAACTTTTTTTCAACTACGATCTCTTGAGGCCCCAGTTTGCACACATACGGAAGAATATCCACGCCCCTGTCAAATGCAACTTTCAGAAGTCGACTATAAATTGGGTCTATGTGATAGGCCGGTGAGAATGCTGTCACATCTTGTCTTTGAATAATAAATAACATTGCCGCCCGATTACCTTTATCCAAAAAGTCGAGAAGTTCTTGCAAATGTTTTTGTCCGCGCTCACTTACCGAGTCAGGAAAGTAGGCAACTGTATCAGACTCACGTAAGCTAACATTTTTTACTTCCATAAGGCATGGCGGAAGGGCTGGACCTTCTAAGTAAAAATCAATTCTCGATTTGCCGATTTTGTATTCTCTTTGAATTTTCGAGTAATTTTTCAGCTCTTCAATTATTCCGCCAGTGAGTGCCTCATGGGCCAGATGATTTGTGAGAGAAGTATTCACGCCGATGTAACTTTCGCCGTTGGAAGTCATCTCCAGGGTATAAGGAAGTTTTCGTTCAGGGGTACGTTTTTCGGATACCAAAGCATCCATTCCAGGTGTCAGGCATGAACGCATACTCCCAGTGTTTGGAGTGTGGGCCGTGACGACTTCACCATTTGACAGTTGTAAATCGGTAAAAAAGCGTTTGTAACGCTTAAGAATTTTTCCTTGTTGTAGAGGAGGAAGGCGCATTTATTGAACGTCGAGGATGAAAAAAGTGGCCTTCGGGGCGACTCGATTGAGAATTTCTTTAAGAGATTCATCTTCAACATAGACATCAGATGCTGCCGAGGCCTGTGCCCAACTACCAATCTGATTTCGGAAGCGGCGAGCGTAATGGCAAGAGCTGGAATCTTCTACCAGCGCGACGTTTCCATTCAGAGTTCTTAGGTAACTAAGACAGATATGCAGACCTTGGATAGGGGATTCTTGAGGAAAGATGACTTGGGTGATTTCACCCTCAAGTGTCGGTTCCGTTGCCTTGACGGTGTTATTCAGTCCTAGAAATAGAACGATGATGAGAAAGAGAAAAGGAAAAGACAGATGCTTCTTCATAATAAGGCGGTTATAATACGTCCTTACCTTCTCAGACACTAGATTATCGTCATAGAGACGATCTAATTAGTAGATAGGTGACTTTTATGACAGAGTCGACAACATCTAAATCAATTTCTGAGATGCTTTTATCCCTTGGTTGCGTCAAATTTTCCCCGGAAAGGCCATTCCTCTATGCCTCCGGCCTAAAAGGGCCCATTTATTGTGACAATCGTAAAATTTTGTCCCATGTGCCTGCACGAGATCTGGTGGCGGAACTTTTGGTAAAGCAGGTGGAGCTGTGGCGTAAGGACGGGCTGCTTTTCGATGCCGTCGCTGGCCTTGCCACCGCTGGAATTCCCCATGCAACCCTGCTGGCAGATCGTCTGCACTGTCCCATGATCTACATTCGTTCCAGTGCCAAAGAACATGGCGCTAAAAATCAATTGGAAGGCGATATAAGACCTGGAATGCGCCTATTACTGGTGGAAGATCTGGTTAATCAAGCCAGTTCCTTGGAAAAGGCCTGCCACGCCGCTAAGAACGCCGGAACAATTCCCGTAGGGGCCGTGGCCATTGTGGATTATCAGATGTCCAAGTCGGTTCAAATTTTAAGTGAGCAGGGGCTTGTTTTAAAATCCCTGACCACGTTCCAAGATTTGTTGCTTGCAGCAGAGAGGCAAAATTTGCTTGATAGAAAAGGCAGGGATATTTTGATGGATTGGCATCAAAATCCCGAGCGGTGGTCGTCCAATAATTCGCAGTAACCTACCTGATTTTTCCTAGCTTTCCAGTGACTCTTCTTTCCTTTGTACAAATTGTTGTTAAAATACGTCATTAACAATTTTTTTTTATTGATGTGACTTTTTAGGAGGGTCTATGGCGCTGAAGGAAACACTCAAGAGTAAGATTGAAGAGTTTCGTCCTCGAACCAACAAACTAATTAAAGATTTTGGTAAGGTTAAAATTGACGAGGTTACTATTGACCAGTGCATCGGTGGTGCCCGTGACATTCGCTGCTTGGTAACCGACATTTCCTACCTGGACCCTCAGGAAGGTATCCGATTCCGTGGCAAAACTATTCCTGAGACTTTTGCAGCTCTCCCTAAGGCCCCAGGTTCGACTTACCCAACGGTTGAGTCTTTCTGGTACTTCTTGCTGACTGGTGATGTTCCATCCGAAGCACAGGTAGCTGAAGTAATGACAGAGTTCAAATCACGTCAGATTGTTGCTCCGTACGTGTTTGAAGCTCTCCGTGCATTACCGAAAGATATGCATCCAATGACCATGCTCTCTATTGGGATTTTGGCACTCCAACGGCAATCAAAGTTCCAAGCTTATTATAGCTCTGGCAAGTTCAATAAGACGAATGCCTGGGAATATGTTTATGAAGACGCGAGTGATCTTGTTGCCCGTATTCCAGTGCTTGCCGCTTTCATCTACAACCTGAAATATCGTAAAGACAAACAAGTTGAGATCAATCCAAAACTCGATTTGGGCGCAAACTTCGCGCATATGATTGGCCAAAGCGAGCAGTACAAAGATGTTGCACGGATGTACTTCATTCTGCACTCTGATCATGAATCAGGAAACGTCTCGGCCCATACGACACACTTGGTACACTCCGCACTCTCTGATCCATACTATGCTTATTCTGCCGGTCTAAACGGCTTAGCAGGTCCACTTCATGGTCTTGCTAATCAGGAAGTTCTGGAATGGACTAAGAAGTTTCAAGAAAAATATTGCAAGAATGTGGAACCAACAAAAGAACTTATTACGAAAGCTCTTTGGGATACTCTCAATGCCGGTCAAGTTATTCCTGGTTATGGTCACGCGGTTTTGCGCAAGACTGACCCTCGCTACATGTCTCAACGCGAGTTTTGTCTCCGTACTCCAGGCCTGAAGGACGATCCTTTGTTTAAATTGGTTTCTATGATTTATGAAGTCGCTCCTGGCGTTTTGACAGAGCATGGAAAAACTAAGAACCCTTGGCCGAACGTGGATGCGCAGTCTGGCGTTATCCAGTGGTACTATGGCATTCACGAGCAGGATTTCTACACCGCTCTCTTTGGAGTCGGTCGTGCCCTGGGCTGTATGGCCAATATTACGTGGGACCGTGCTCTTGGTTACGCTCTTGAGCGTCCAAAATCGGTTACGACGGCAATGCTAGAGAAGTGGGCAGCAGAAGGTGGTCGCAGTCAAGCTTAAGGATTATTATTTTAACTCTTAACGAAGAAAATTTGCGGGCCTCACTCTTGGAACCAAACTTGAGTGAGGCCCGTTTACTTTCGCTGGTCGAACAACTGTCAAAAGGTTTCACAACCGCGCGAGATGATTTAAAGGCCTATGGCCTGTCGTCAGAACAGGTTTCTGCCTATGCTTATTTTTACTTTCCCACCAATGTGCCTGCCTTGGCATACGTGCTCGACCGATTGCCCGCCACTATACGGGAGAAATTGAAGCTCTCTACTTTGATAGATTGGGGAACTGGTCCTGGGACTTACCTTATCGCCTGGTCACGCTATTTTTCCCAAACAGGCCATCAGCTTATTGGGATTGATCAATCTCCTCTGATGTTACAGCAGGCGCAATTACTTTGGGCGTCCTTTGGAACACCTGGGCACACGGCCCGATTTGAAAGACCAGATCATAATTTTTCGAGTACGAATATCACCCTCTGTTTTGGCAACAGCATGAACGAAATGGGTTGGGAGAAGGCCTTAGAGGTGATTCAGAAAGTCATGCCTAATTTTATTATCTTCATAGAACCGGGAACACAGGCGGTGTTCAAAGAGATGCTAAACCTAAGAGGTGAACTGGCTTCGCTGGGTTGGAAAAATTATTTTCCCTGTCCGGATAGCTCGCATTCCTGTCCGATGGATCAAGCGTCTTCGTCTGATTGGTGTCATCAGATTATGCTGACAACCCACGATCCTAGTATCGAGAGGCTCTCACAGAAGTTGCATCTGGATCGGCGTACTCGGCCCTTGTTGGCGCATGTTTATGGTAAAGAACAAATTATTTCTAACCACGGTGTGACTGAAATTCGAGTGGTGCGTTCCTTTCCACCCACCAAGGCCAGCTATCGTTTTACGGGATGTAGGAAGGAGGCCGACCAATTGGAGAATGTTGAAATAGAATTTCTTATGCGCGATACAGACTCCACGATGAGAAAAAAATTGGATAAAATAAGATCTGGAGATCTTCTGCGATTTGAGGTGAAGGAGCAAATGACACCACAAAAATATCGTGCGAAGAAACTAATTGAGTAAGGAAGGGATATGGAATCTCCCCAAAACGTGATCGCGAATTGTCTCACCACTGTTTTGAAGGCAAAAAAACGCCGAAATCAAGAATGGATTTCTCGCGGGAGTGGCGTTTCAAAAAGTACGGTATCAAATTTGCTCAATAATAAGAGCGAAAT
>JAHFAA010000596.1 GCA_023250775.1 Bdellovibrionales bacterium | reverse complement strand
CATCAGGCCGCTCGTGATGTTGCATAATGATATGGTCGAGATCCGACGGAAGCCCCTTGATCTGCCTCGCCATTTCGGCCGTTTTGATTGGGTGATCATAAAACACCGCACTCATGTTCGATTGACTAAGTTCGCGATCACACTCCATGGCAAATCCAGACTCATCGTCCAACATAATATCGTGAAGGAAGCTCGCCATGGTCAATTTTTGCAAGGTCTGTTCAGAAACCCATTCGGTTTTATGCGCAATCGCGTAGGCCAGATAGGAAGTTAAGAGACTGTGCCCAAAAAGGCCGGAAGCGCTTGCCTCTAGGCCGCTTAACAGATCATCCAACTGCGGATGTCGACGCAAAAGCGAAACCGTATTCTCGACTGTGGCATGGGCCAAATCCACAACCTGGGGCGACAGTCCGATGTCCTGTAATTGTGCTTTAAAAACCTTGTATCCTGTCTGCAGATTTTGAATAACACGATCAGTAGGTAACGTTTCAGTGATCTTTCCGGTGCTGGTCATGATATCAACCAAGGCATCACTAAAATTATAGTAATCATCGTTGGAGACAAAAAGTTCAGTCACACCTTTTTCGTAATATTTTTGAACCGTTTCCAGAATAATAATCGCGCCGCTGTTGACGATCTTGACGTACTTCTCTTCGGCCAGTCGCAAATAGACATCACAAGGTGCCTTGTTAAAACGCAAAAATAAATCGATGGGGCCGGCGCGAAAACTTTTGCCGGTGACAGGGTCGGTGTTCAAATTTCTTTGATAGTCTTTGGCCCCGAGAGCGTATTCAATCTTCTCCCATAACTCTTCACCGGTGGCAGGTTTTAAAATTTTGCCATTGCCTAAAAAATCTTCAAAAAAAGTTTTGAACTCGGGTAATTCAACAATATTGCGGGCGGAAAAAAGCAAAAAAGGAATTTTGAGCTGATTCTTTTTAACAAAAGAATAGACCTCACCGCCTGATCCCTCGGGCATATTGTAATCCGAAATAATGACATCAAAGCCGCGATCTTTCTCAAGAATGGCGATGGCCTCCTTGCCTGTTCCGGTCTCGACAACGTCACAGGTGTATTCCATCTGAATGAGTCCAATCACCGTCTGGCGAACATCCACATCATCTTCAGCGTATAAAATTCTCATAATAGTATTCTAAAACAAATTGTGTTGAGAGCAATCTAATTACAGTAAAATTCTCTTTAACATCAAAATAAAATTTAACCTTATGCTATCATAAGCTCAAATTTCGCGTAGAGGAAGTAAATACTCAAAGTGCTGATCGCTCATCCTGACAAAAACGAAACAGAAAAGATCAAGGTCTTTGTTCAAGGATTGAGCTTTGAAGTCCTGCAGGCCCATACCGGCAAAGATGCGCAAAAACTTATCTCAGAAAACAAGTTTTATGCCGCACTTATGCACATGGATATCAAGGAGCATTCAGGCCTCGAGCTACTGAATTACATCAAGGCCAACTGCCCTTCTCTGCGTCTCATCCTCACCTGCTCTGAAAATAACATTCTTCTTAAAGACGATGACTCCATTGATAGCTTATTTAAGATGGGAATCTTGGGCCTGTGGCGTCCGCCCTACGAACTGGAAGCGCTTGGCAAAATTCTGGATTCCAGTCAAAACCTCAACTTCATCCTCAGCAAAATCACCCGCAAGGGAGGACAGAGCGCCGAAGAAAACATCGAGGCGAAAGAGGAAGATTTCACCAGTATCAGGATCGACGATTTTTTTTCTGGCTCGGTGGTGCTCTTTGATACTTTCGTCAAAATTGGCCAGGGGAAATACATCAAGATTCTTCATGCCGGCGATAGTTTTACCGACGAACGCTTGAACAAATATCGCGCAAAAACTGAAGTCTTATTTTATAAGGCGGAAGATCGCCGAAAATATTTAAAGGTCATGGATGTCCTCTTGAAAAAGATCGCCCACCGAGAAGATGTCCCCGACGCCACCAAGCTGACTCTCATGAAGAACATGTCCCAAAAATACAT
>JAHFAA010000002.1 GCA_023250775.1 Bdellovibrionales bacterium | reverse complement strand
CGGCCACGAAATTGAAGATTTTGCCGGTGTTCCACTGCTCACCATGAATCAGCCCAAACTCAACACTATTGATCTAATTTTGAAGCGCGCTTTTGACTTTTTCTTGACCTTCATCGGGTTAATCTTAATTTCACCTCTCCTGCTTCTTCTGGCTGCTTTAGTGAAAATTTCTTCTCCCGGCCCACTGCTCTTTGGTCAAAAGAGAATGGGATTAGATGGGAAGATGTTCACCATGTGGAAATTCCGAACTATGAAAGTTGCCAAAGAGGGAGAAGATACCTCTGAGTGGAGCAATCCCAATAATCCTCGCAAAACTAAGGTTGGTTCGTTTTTGCGTAAAACCTCACTCGATGAATTACCCCAAATCTGGAACGTTTTTGTAGGAGACATGAGTCTGGTAGGGCCACGACCAGAGCAGCCTTTTTTTGTGGAAAAATTTAAACATGAAATTCCACTTTATATGCTCAGACATAAGATGAAGGCGGGAATGACGGGCTGGGCCCAAATCAATGGCTGGCGCGGTGATACCAGCTTAAACAAACGCATCGAATGCGATATCTACTACATCAAAAACTGGTCACTATGGTTGGATATAAAAATTTTATTTCTGACTTTCTGGAAAGGACTTCTGAGTAAAAACGCCTACTGATGTCGCCTCTGAAATCATGAACACGGCCATGATCAAAAAAATATTTTCGCCATCACCAAACGTGTACTGAAATTGTCCCGATACTATAAATGAAATAGCAAAGGGAAAAGTTAACCGCGAAACCAAATCATCTCGTTTATAATTCTCATAGGCCCATAACAAACTAAAAATTACCAAGGCAATACAACCAAAAATTCCTGTCGAGGCCAGATGTTCCAGATAATTATTATGAGCATGCCCACCAAAATATTTATGATCAATATTGTACTTTTCTTTTAAGGCCTTAACATTGGGCTCAAAATTTCGATAGCCCCAACCAAAAAAGGGTCGCTCTTTAAAGGCCACGATCGCCGTCTGAGCAAAGGAAATTCGTTGAGCATTGGAACCTTCGCGATTGGCCGCCATTTGTTTCAGAGGTGCAAAAAAATTGAATGCGAGGATAACAAGGAAGACTGAAATTGTTACCAAGGCCATGATCATTTTTTTATTTTTTTTCAGAAAAAAACAGGGCAAGGCAACGGCATACCCGATCCATCCGCCGCGACAGAAGGCGAGATAGAGGCCAAGTAAATTGATGGCAAACGCCAGGCCCATCCACCATGTAGGAATCCACTTCTTCACTTCATCACGATAAAGAAGAATACCGGTCAGCAACACCATAAAGAGCGAAAGACCATAACCGTAGGTCATGTACATTCCGTAGAGGCCACAAGCACGATCGGGATGGCAACTGGCCTTCCCTCGCAGATAATTATATCCGGTGTAATAAGCGACAATGCCTGACAGGGAGGCGACGGTAGTTGCAAAAAGGAAAAGATTAAGCACGATACTGATTCGTCTGTTGGTGAAATACTTAGGCGGAATAGCATGAAGAGCACAAACTCCAAGCAAAGGAATAACAAAATATTTAATTTTCAATAAAGTCGCCCAAGGTCTAGGCACAATATCCAAATTAAAAATTAATGAAAGCACAATTGTCACAACGACGCCTAGCAAGGCCCAAGATGTCTTGCTGAATTTCACTGATCTATAATTTTTAAAACAAAAATATACGCCAGGGATCACAAGAAAAATATGCGCCAAAGCTGTAAACGAAACAGAAGTAAAGATGCCAAGACTTAGGACAATCAGCGATGCATAGGTAAGATGGTATAAGGTTGTTTCAAGCACGTGCCCACCCCTTCAGAAGCTTGCGCTCCCATTCCAAGGCAGTCTTAACAATAAGTTCTAAATTGTCGTGCCGGGGTTTCCAACCAAAAATCTTTTTAATTTTTTCTGCATGGGCGATAAGAATCGGGCCATCGCCTTCACGGCGCGGAGCTTGCGTGGCAGTAAAGTTGACTCCGCTCACTTTGCGAACAACTGAAACAATTTCTTTAACACTCGTCCCATGCCCATAACCACAATTGACGACTGTCGATTTTCCCCCAGAAGCAAGATACTGGAGCCCGTCTAAATGGGCCTGGGCCAAATCTTCCACGTGAATATAATCGCGAATGCAGGTTCCATCCGGAGTTTTGTAATCATCACTAAATATTTCCATGGCATCTCGCTTTCCCACAGCCGTTTCGCAGGCAATCTTGATCAAGTGAGTGGAGACAGGCGAGCACTGTCCAAGTTTTCCATCAATAGATGCCCCAGCAACATTGAAATAGCGCAAGATCACAAAATTAAAATCGGAATTGGCAACGGCGAAATCTTCCAGCATCCATTCCGTCATAAGTTTGCTGCGTCCATAAGGATTGATGGGAGCTAGCGGAGAAGTTTCATAACAAATTCCACTTTCTTTTGGAATTCCATAAACCGCTGCTGTCGATGAAAAAATAAATTTGTTAACATTAAACTTTTTGCAAATGTTAATGAGCCCCAAAGCATTTTTAGTATTGTTTTGATAGTACTTGATGGGTTCTTTTACACTCTCGGGAACAATGATACTGCCAGCGAAATGCAAAACAGCTTCAAATTTCTCTTTCTCGAAAAGATTGCAGACAGCATTCTGATCGGCGAGATCTCCCACAACCAGCCGACCGGCCAAAACCAGATCTTTTTTCCCAGTACTCAAATTATCCAGCACAACAGTTTCATGACCAGCACTCGCCAGGAGACGATTCACATGTGAGCCGATATATCCTGCACCACCTGTGACAAGAACCTTCATTTTAGGCCTTTGAAATGCTCAGCTGTACGCTTGATACCTTCTTCGAAAGTTACTTTCGGCCGGTAGTCAGAAATTTTCTGAAGTTTCGTAAGATCAGGTCGTCGCTTTCGAGGATCATCTTGCATAATCGGTCGATAAGCAATTTTAGATTTGGCACCTAAATATTTTATAATAGTTTCAGCCGCCTGCTTAACTGTGTACTCGTCAGGATTGCCAACATTGAAAGGTGTCGGATCGTCACAGAACATAACATTGTGAATGGCCTGGACAAGATCACTGACATAGCAAAATGAACGTGTCTGTTGGCCGTCACCGTAAACTGTAATATCTTGGTTTTTGAGGGCCTGGGTAATAAAGTTGGGAATCACACGCCCGTCGTTGGGTCGCATGCGAGGGCCATAGGTATTAAAAATACGTACGATGCGCGTATCGACTTTGTAGTGCCGGTGAAAGCTCATGGTCATGGCCTCGGCAAAACGCTTGGACTCATCATAACAAGAGCGTGGGCCAATGGGATTCACATTGCCTTGGTAAGTTTCCACTTGGGGATGAATTTCAGGATCACCATAAACCTCAGAAGTTGAGGCCTCTAAAAAACGTGCGCCTTTAGCGCGAGCTACTTCCAGAAGCTTTAATGTTCCTTCGCTGTTAACCCGCATGATCTCGACCGGAATTTGATCGAAGTCGATGGGAGATGCAGGAGAGGCCAGAGAAAAAATAAAATCGATTTTATTTTTTGAAAAATCGGGCAGTCGTTCAAAAATATTGCACTCATGAAATTCAAAATTTTTATTTTTTGACAGCAGTTCGACTGTAGATCTACTACCCGTGATAAAATTATCAAGTCCGATAATTTTGGCACCAAGACCAAGATAAAACTCACATAAATGGCCAGGAACAAAACCTGCGGCACCGGCAACTAAAATGGTTTTCCCCTCAAGCGTTGATGGCAGCTTTATTTTTGACATGATGACCCCTTCTATAGCTATAAATACCATGAAGTAACTATCATTCCTAAGCGCAAAATAATGTATTTTAAAAAGATTATATTGGGCGCTGCTTCACATGGTCATTGATGATAATACGCATGTGATTTTTGAAATTTTCTTTCGAAAAGTCATTGGCCCTGGCAACGAGTGCCCGGTGATGAAACGAACGTTTTTCAAAATCAAGGATTGCTCTAACCAGTGCTTGCGGAGTTTGCTCATCAAAAAATTGGCAGACTTCGGGATTGAGCGTCTCGAGCACTCCGCCAATTTTGTAGGCGACCACGGGCGTCCCCGCTGCCAAGGCCTCCAGTGGCGTAATGCCAAAATCCTCGACACCAGGGAAAATGAGCGCCTGTGCGCGGGATAATTCCTGCACTAATACTTCTCTACGGGTGCTACCCAGAAATTCAATAGTCGGCCCAGCCATTTTGCGCAGCAGTTTATCTTGCTGACCACCACCAATTATTTTGAGTCTTTTACCCATTCGATTAAAGGCCTCGATGGCCAAATCCACACGCTTATTGGGCGCAAAGGCCGTCACCATAATATAGAAGTCCTCTTTTTGCGGAGGCGTATCTTGAAAAGGCAAAAAATCGCCCAGCTCAACAAAGGGGTGCAAGACACTTGGGAAGGTATTGTAGTAGGTCTGAATTCGCATTTTTACAAAGTGCGAATTGGCGATCATGAGATCAACATTTTGATTACTTTCTTTGTCCCAATTGACCAGATAATCTTTAAAAATTCGTGCTCCCGCTCGCTGATAGAAAGGCGCCTCTGGACCGAAATAGGTATCGAACTGATCATAGAGGTAGCGCATGGGACTGTGGATATAAGAAATATGGAAACTGCCTTTGGGTTTTTTCACTCCCTTAATCACACAATGGCTGGAGCTTAAAACCAAATCAGCATCTTCAATAATCTTCAGACCTTCCGCCGCTTTAGGGAAGAGTGGAAGAAATTTTCGATAGTGTTGGTGAATGCGCGGAATCGTATTGAGAAAACTCGTCACAATTTTGCGATTTTCAATACAAGAACTGGTTGAACCCTTTTGATAAAGCAAAGTGTAAAGTGGAGCTTCTGGAAACATTTCACAAAAAGCTTCAAGCACTCGCTCACCGCCGCGAAAACCTGTGAGCCAATCATGCAAGAGAACAACTTTCATATTAACTCTAAGTCGACTACAATCACCATGAGCGCAATCTTAGCATAAAGTTTTTTTATATGGCAGACTTAAAAGAAGCACATCAGCTCTCCTTCGAGCAAGAAATCAATCATTGGTGGATTCGCACACGTTTTTTGTACATCGACAAGGCCATTCGAAGACTTGCAAAAAAATTTACTCATATCGACGCGCTTGAGTTTGGCTGCGGCACTGGTCAAAATCTCTATTATATAAGTCAATCTTCACCCTATCGCGCGCGCATCACCTCCGCAGTTGGCATCGATTCTCAAATAGGCAACAAACAAACACCTGTATGGGGAACGGGAAAAGTGCAACTTCTTCAACACATCCCAGATGCCTCTCAGCAGGCAAATCTTCTTTTGGCCATGGATGTGCTAGAGCATATTCAAAATGACCAAGCCGCCTTGGAAGAATGGAAAAAATACCTGGCACCAGATGGGATTGCGCTCATCACTGTTCCGGCGTTTCAAATGCTCTGGAGCTATCAGGATCAATTTTTGGGCCATTATCGCCGCTACAATCGTCGCGACGTTATGGAACTCGCCCGAAAATGTGGTTTTGAAGTTCTCTACTGCCGATATATTTTTTCTTGGGCATTTCCGATAGTTTTCATAACGCGAAAAATTTTCTTTAGAAAAAGAAAGGCCCTCTCTGCGGATTTAAAACCGACAATGCCTCTTCTGAATTGGTTGTTTTATCTCGCGGGAAAAATCGAATATCTCGTGCGGGCAGATTTTCTTCTAGGGACCTCCGTCGTCGCCATCGTTCGAAAAAATCAATAATCGTTTCTACCGTTTTTAAGATAAAGTCTGAGCATTTTTGTCTATTTCGAGACGATGACAGAATAGACGATGCCAGTCCACAACACCTATGTTAATCTGGGCTAAACAAGGAACTACATCTTGCAGATCGGAATCCTCACCTCCAGCGACCATCCTAAGCTCTCCCCAGACGATCAGATACTTTTTGAATTTTTGAAAAAACAAAATGATCTTCACGTTGAAACAATTATCTGGGACTCTGGATTTAGTCCGAAAAAATACGACGCTCTGATTATTCGTAGCGTTTGGGACTATCAGACTAAAGTCGAAGCATTTCTTCTCTTGCTGGAAAAAATTGAAAAAGCAAAAGTATGTTGTTTAAATTCGGTCGATACGATTCGCACCAATATAGACAAAATGTATCTTTTTGATCTTGAAAACCAAAATAATGTGCTCATTCCTTCGACACAAATTATTAGTGGTCCAAAGGCGCGTCTCAACATTCAATCAAAAGAGCTGGTGCTTAAACCAATAATCAGCGCTTCTGGAAAAAATACCTTTCATTTAAGCCGTGAAAAAATTCTTGAAAAATTTATTGAACTGCACGCAGCCGGTGACCGCCGCGTTTATTTGGCACAAGAATTCCTTTCCGGAATTGCGCATGGTGAAATCTCAGTCATTTCATTTGGCCCATATGTCTCACATGCTGTGTTGAAGAAACCTGCGGGAAATGAGTTTAGGGTGCAAGCCAATTATGGTGGAACAGTAGACAACTTTGATATCCCTGAACAATTAAAGATTGAACTAGAAAAATTACGCGATGTGACCGCGCCGCTTTTATACTCACGCAGTGATTGGATTTTTCACCAAAATCAGTATTACTTGATGGAACTTGAACTCTTTGAGCCCGAACTTTTTTTTAGATTAGTACCAAAATCACTCGATCTCTTTCTCAAACGGCTGCGCGAATTGCTGCAAACGGCGTAGAATAACTATCCAAAAGGCACTTTTTTTCCTATAGTTGAACACTTGGCTCAAGATAGTAAGATAAATGAGGGAACCACATATTATGAAAGTCATTGACCACATAAATAACCGCAAGGGACCGCTGTTCAGTTTTGAAATTGTTCCGCCACCTCGTGGGCGAACAGTGCAAGATATTTTCGACATCATCAATGCTCTTCTTCCCTTTCAACCATCGTGGATTGATGTCACGGCCCATTCTGCCAGTGCTTACTATAATGAAAAAGCGGATGGCACTGTTCAAAGACGAATTTACAAGAAACGTCCTGGAACAATTGGGATTTGCGGCATCATTCAAAATCGCTTTAACATCGATACTGTTGGGCACTTGCTATGTAACGGTTTCACAAAAGAAGAAACTGAAGATGCATTAATTGAATTAAATTTTTTAGGTGTGCAAAATATTTTTGCTATCCGCGGAGATGGACTCAATTACAAAAAGAACATCGCTAAAGATCGTTCAGTCAATTTGTTTGCCAGCGACCTAGTAAGCCAAATGTCCAACATCAAACGCGGATTGTATCTGGATGAATTGAGCCAGGCCCGTCCCCTTGATTTTAGCGTCGGCGTTGCGGGCTATCCTGAAAAACATTTCGAATCTCCAAGCTTGAAGCAGGATATTTTTTATCTTAAGAAAAAAATTGAACTCGGTGCAGAATACATCACAACTCAAATGTTTTTTGATAATCAGAAATATTTTGATTTTGTAAAAGTATGCCGAAGCGAAGGAATAACTGTCCCCATCATCCCAGGAATTAAAATTCTCAAAACAAAAAACCAACTGCAATCAATTCCAAGTAACTTCTACATCGATCTTCCTGATGAATTGGTTGATGATGCAATGAAAAACCCCGATCACATTCCTGAAATTGGTATCAGATGGGCGCAACAACAAGTCGAAGGGCTACTCAAGGCCAACGTCCCTGATATTCATTTTTACATCATGAATGACACAGAATTAGTGGTCGACGTAATAAAAAAATTTAGGACATAAACAACATGTCGATAAAAAAAACGGAGGCGTACTTCCAACTGGAAGAACTTCTCCAAAAACGTATTTTAATTATCGATGGTGCTATGGGCACCATGATTCAGCAAAAAAAACTTGCTGAAGAAGATTTTCGCGGCGATCAATTTAAGGACCATTCCGTAGCACTCAAAGGCAATAATGATATTTTATGTATCACTCGCCCTGAGGTGATCGAAAGTATTCACCTCGACTATTTAGAGGCTGGGGCCAATATTATTGAAACCAATAGCTTCAATGCCACCTGGATTTCTCAGCGAGATTACAAGTTAGAATCATATGTCAGAGATATCAACGTGGCGGCCGCACGTTGTGCGAAGAACGCTGCCCAAAAATTCAAAAAGAAAAACCCCACGCGCCCAGTTTTTGTCGCCGGTTGCCTAGGACCTACCAATACCACGGCTTCAATGTCTCCTCGTGTCTCTGATCCAGGCTTTCGTTCTATCACTTTTGATCAATTGAAACATGCGTACTCTGAGCAGGCACGGGCCTTGATTGAAGGCGGCGCTGATATTCTCTTGCCCGAAACTGTTTTTGATACTCTTAATTTGAAGGCCGTCATTTTTGCTTTCGAAGAATTATTTGAAGAACTTGGCCAGCGCTGGCCCGTCATGATTTCCATGACCATTACCGATAACTCGGGACGAGTCTTAAGCGGTCAAACTGCCGAAGCATGCTACAACTCCATTCGACATGCCCATGCATTAAGCGTTGGCATCAATTGCGCTCTTGGTGCGCGCGAAATGCGACCGTTTCTTGCCCAACTCTCAAAGGTTGCCGAATGTTATGTGAGCTGCTATCCCAATGCGGGACTGCCTAATCCTTTGGCCCCATCAGGATATGACGAAACCCCTGAAATCACCGGACGGCATGTTCAAGAATTCGCTTCCGCTGGATTAGTCAATTTAGTGGGAGGATGCTGTGGCACAACCCCTTCCCATATCAAACAAATTGCAAAGTATGTCGATGCCATAAGACCACGAAAAATTCCAGCAGTAGAAAAGGCCTTACGTCTTTCAGGTCTCGAACCGCTCAATATTCCCTGCAACGGTACCCACCCTTTTATCATGGTGGGCGAACGTACTAATGTCACAGGCAGCCCGAAATTTTCTAAGCTTATCAAAGAGGGAAAATTATCCGAGGCCCTCGAAGTCGCTCGCCAGCAGGTGGAAAGTGGTGCCAACATCCTTGATGTCAATTTCGATGAAGCACTCCTCAACGGAGAAGAGTGCATGCGCACATTTTTAAATTTGCTCGCCGTTGAACCTGACATCGCCAAAGTTCCCATCATGATCGACAGCTCGAAATGGTCTGTCATTGAAGAGGGGCTGAAATGTGTTCAAGGAAAATGTATCGTCAACTCTATTAGCTTAAAAGAGGGCGAGGAAAAATTTTTAGAACGAGCCAAATTAGTTGATCGCTATGGTGCCGCCATGATTGTGATGGCGTTCGATGAAAAAGGCCAGGCCTCAACCTTAGAAGAGAAAATTAGAATTTGTGTCAGGGCCTACACTATTTTGACAGAGAAGGCCGGAATTGCTCCCGAGAATATTATCTTTGACCCCAATGTGTTAACTATCGCAACCGGGATGAAAGAGCATGATCATTACGGGATCAACTTTATTGAGGCCGTGCGTGAAATAAAAAAACGCTGTCCTTACTCATTCACCAGTGGCGGAATCAGTAACGTCTCCTTCAGCTTTCGCGGAAATAATAAAGTTCGCGAGGCCATGCATAGTGTTTTTCTCTATCATACTATTCAAGCGGGCCTCGACATGGCCATCGTCAATGCCGGGATGCTGGAAGTGTATGAAGAAATTGCGCCTGACTTAAAGAAGAAGGTCGAAGATGTTGTTCTCTGTCGTCACCCCGATGCTTCAGAAAATTTGATCGAACTCGCCACTAATCTGGCGCAAGCAAAAGATGTAAAAACTGATTCAAAGGCCCTCGATCTGTGGCGCCAAGGTTGTGTGGAAGATCGTCTCGCACACGCTCTTATGAAGGGCATTACCAATTACGTTGATCAAGACACGGAAGAGGCCCTCAAAAAATACGGTACGCCTTTAGATGTCATCGAAGGTCCACTGATGTCAGGTATGAAGTTGGTTGGAGATTTATTCGGGCAAGGAAAAATGTTTTTGCCGCAAGTTGTGAAAAGCGCTCGAGTGATGAAACAATCTGTTGCTTATCTTGAACCTTTTATCGCAGCGGCAAAAAAACCCGGGTCACAGTCACACCAAGGAACAATCATCCTGGCGACCGTCAAGGGTGACGTTCACGATATCGGAAAGAATATCGTCTCCGTAGTTCTTTCCTGCAACGGTTACAACGTCGTTGATTTAGGCGTGATGGTTTCTTGCGAAACAATTATTGAGGCCATTAAAAAACACAAGGCCGATTATATCGGACTCAGCGGATTGATTACTCCTTCGCTTGATGAAATAATTTTTAACGCTCAGGAATTTGAGCGGCAAAAAATCAATCTTCCACTTCTCATTGGCGGTGCCACGACTTCGAACGCCCACACTGCGTTGAAAATTGCTCCCCTCTATAGTGCCCCAGTGGTGCGTGTGGCAGATGCTTCTCTTGTCATTGACACTATGACTAACTTGAAAAATCCAAAATTACGCGAAGGTTTTGAAAAGGATTTGCGCGCAAAACAAGAAGGATTGCGCTTGCATTTTGATGCGCGTCCCACGGATGAACTTTGGACCTATGAAGAGGCCAAGACCAAGGCACCTCTAATCGAATTTAATCAGAGTACTATTTCCAATATGCCTTTTTATGGAACGAAATATTTTCAAGATCTCACTCTCGAGGAAATCACTCCTTATATTGATTGGTCCCCGCTTTTTTGGGCCTTTAGTTTAAAAGGCACCTATCCAAAAATTCTAGAGCATAAGGATTTCGGCAGTGAAGCAAAAAAATTATTTGAAGATGCCATCATTATGCTTGAGTCATTGAAGCGTGACAAACAATTGCATCCCTGTGCCGCACTTGGTTTTTGGCCGGCGACTCGCAAGGAAGATGACATTGTCGTTTTTGACGATCGGAAAAACAAAATCGCCACCTTAAATTTTTTAAGGCAGCAGCGGAAAGATATTTCAGCTCCTCATTCCCTGACAGATTTTATCTCGACCAAACAGGATTTTATTGGATTATTTGCCGTGACTGTTGGCAATGAACTTGAGGCCATCGCCAAGCAATATCAAGCAAACAAAGACGACTATAGTGCTATCTTAGTTAAAGCGATTGGCGATCGCTTGGCCGAAGCTATGGCCGAAATGGTTCATCATTGGGCCCGGCTTCAATTCGGCGTCGAACGCGCTGGCGACCTAACACCAGAAGATTTCATTAATGAAAAATATAAAACAATTCGGCCAGCGCCCGGCTACCCTTCATGCCCAGATCACACAGAAAAAGAAAAGATTTGGAACTTATTGCAAGTCGAGAAAAACTTGAAGGCACGTCTCACCGAAAATTTTGCCATGACCCCGCCAAGCACAGTCGCAGGCTACATCTTTGCTCACCCCGACTCACGTTATTTTAACATTCTCAAGATTGGTGAAGACCAGCTCAAAAACTATTGTGAAAGAAAAGGCTGGGACCTTAAGACCGGTAAGAAATGGCTGGCCCCAATCCTAACTTAAATCTCAAGAAGACTGACCACTAAGCGTGCCATGGCCGGAGCGGCGGTAAGGCCTGGTGACTCATAACCACAGATCTCAACATACCCTGGAACTTTAGTCTCTGCCGGTCCCTTAATCCAAAAATCAGGATACAGCTGCCCCTTTGAGCGTATCTTACTTCGAATACCACAATAGTCTGGTGATAACTGTTCAAGACCAACATGAGGATAATAACGGGTAATTTCAGTTTTCATCTGCTCTAGCAACGGTAAATTGAGGGCATAATCAATGGTTGAAACATCTTCTACATTCGGGCCAAATTTAATTGCACCACTCACATCAAAGGTAGAATGAACACCAAGTCCCTTTAAATTCGATAAAGGACATGGATAAATAAAAGACTCTCGATAAAAATCACCAGAGTATTTTAAATAACTCCCTTTTACCGTGTAATCCTCCAACCCATTTTGCCAAATTTGCTTTCCAAGAGCGACACTCCATAACCCGGCCGCATTAATCAATATTTTAGTACTAATTGAGCCATCGCGGGTTTCGAGAATGATTCCTTGATTATCCCGGCCGATTTTTGACACCTGATTATTTTTTAAAATATTTCCACCATTGATTAAGATGGCCCTTTCTAAAGCACTAATGGCGGAAGGAACATCAATGAAACCTGTGGATGGTACAAAAATGGCATCGTGAATATTGGCATATGCCTGCAACGTTTTTTTCTCATTGGCCGTGGCCCATCGAACACCGGGCACAGAATTTTTCTTGGCCTGTTCTTTCAGCTTTTCAAGTCCTTCAAATTCAGCCAGGTTGCTACAAAATATAAATTTTCCACATTTTTGTACGGTGAAATTCTGCTCGCGTCCTAGACTTTCCCACAGCTCATTACCTTCGAGGCAAAGACGATGCTTCAAGGAATTTTGCGGGTAATAAAGTCCTGAATGCAGCACGCCCGAATTTCGACCAGTGGTATGATCAGCGAGGTATTGTTCCTTTTCAAAAACAAACGTATGCAATTTTGGAAATCGGCGAGTGACTTCGTTCCCGAGCATAAGGCCGGCGATCCCACCACCTATTATTGCCACATCGATTTGGGTCACATCACTCATCATTAAAATCCATAATCCATTATCTAACTAAAATCGATTTCAAAACATTATTATAGTTGGTCATCCCCCAGCAAAAGATAGTTTTATCACAAGTTTTCTCTTTCTTGCTCGGTTTAGCGGGAAGAGAGGCCAGAAATTTCTCTAAATTGATGAGTTGGGCCTTAAAAAAGACCAGATCTCGATCAGATAGGTACATTTTTCGGAGCTTTAAAAAAGATGCCTGTGATAGGTGTCGCTCAGTGTCTTGCTCAACCATACCATCTAGAATCTCGCGCGCCTCCCAAGATAGAGATTCGGCTTGATTGAGATGTTCCATACTTTGGGAAAGATTATCACGATTCAAAATATATTTTTCCCCCAGATACCTAACGAGATTATTTTTTGTCATATTGAACAAAATATTTTTGATAACTGCGACTGAGATATTTAAATCGCGAGACATTTCACAGACACTCTTTGGTCCAGAGGACAATGATTCTAAGAGTACTCTTTCCAAAAATATCAAACTTCCCATCTTATTTTCCTCCTCGCTGAACGAGACCTGTTATTTTGATTTCCCTCTCCATATATTTTTCGAGTTTTCCCACAAAACAGGGACGCAAAAAAAGTGCGTGTTGATCCAAAAGTTCTCTCAAGCGAGCTATCCCAGTCTTTTTTTGCAACAATAAATCCTTAAACTTTTCATACTCAGAAACTTTCATCTCTTGCTGATTAAAAATGCGAAAGACCCTCGTCATCTGAATCCCTGTTAAATTTGCAATCTCTCGATAGGAAAGATTTCCAAATTCTTGCTTGAACGTTGAGAGAACTTTTTGCGCATTTGACATTGTCACCTCCCTTCATGATTCACACCTGTATAACACGGCAGAAAAAACCTGCAATATTCAGGCAGTGTTAAGCGTTTAATGTTTTGATTTTAAAACTAACGAAAGAAAATAATGGCACTTTTTACATTGATATCAGCATGATATTTGGCCTTATCACTATTGAATCGATCCCTACTTCCATAGACGTCACCATCATCTATCTCTAGGTTTAACTTAAATTTTGAATAATTGGGAATTCCCCAGATCACCATACCATCTAAAATTTTTAAATCCAAATCCTGCTCAAGTGAATACAAGCGTAAGATGCCACTGCGATAAAGGATCTCCAACTTCTTGCCTTCTGGGACAACGACCTGGCATATGGCCTCACCATCGATTTTGAGCTTTATTTCATCACCATCGGTCTTAATCAAATCACTTTTTTGTCTTGAAGCACGGCAATGATAGATCAATTTCTTACCATAGGACTCTAAGGACATATCTGTTTGCTCAGCATCAATCATAATTGTATTAAAATTTTTTGTGGCAATATCTCCGTCCAAATAAACCCGAAAATTCTTTTCCTGGAGTGCTACCTTGATTTTCTTCTGCACATCCTTATTGAATTCAAGCTTATATTTGCCACCAAGAATTGAGATTCTTTTGTTATTTTGATCAATCTCATAGAGTGGGGTAATGCTCTTGAAAACATAAGCAATACCCAGCAAACAAGCCAGGATGGTTAAAGTAAACGACCAAAAAAGTATTTTTTTAAAAAGGCCTTTAAATCTCATGCTTCGTATAATATCTCATTTCGGATTATAATTAACTTAATGGATTTAAGAATTATCACCTCAAATATTCGTTATGACGACCCAAAAGATGGCAAGCATCAATGGTGTTTTCGTAAGAACATCTGGTTGAAAAGTATCAAGGCATTTGGCCCTCATATCCTTGGAACACAGGAAGGTCTTCATCCTCAAATTTTAGATTTTTGTCCCGAGATCGAGCCGCTCCAAATTGTCGATCAGCATCGCACGTGGCTGTTTGACAGAATGTACCCCAATCTTTTTTTTCATAAACAGTATTTTAAACTGATTCGCAGCGGAGACATTTGGCTTTCGAAAACACCGCATGTCCCAGCCAGTTTGAGTTTTAATAGCTTATTTCCTCGTTTGGCAATATGGGCCCATCTGGCCCATATTGAATCGGGTGATGATTTATTAGTCTTGAACACACATCTTGACCATCTCCATGGTGAAACACGCCTCGAACAAATCAATGTACTCATGCAAGAAGTAAAAAAATTAAAGATAACGGCGAAATATTTGATCATCATGGGTGACTTCAACGAAGGTCCACTCGACGGGGTACAGGAAAGAATCTTTCATTCTTTGCCTAACATAGTTGATCCTTGGGCTATCTTAAAAAAACAAGAAATCGGTTCTCATCACAAGTTTGATGGTCACAACGATGATAAAAAAAGAATTGACTGGATTCTAGTTTCAAACAATTTCAAGATTACGCGAATTGATTTTGATCCCGTCTGCAGCGATTGCGTCTATCCTTCCGATCATTTCCCGGTAAAATTAGAGCTTAGTTTTTGACAGCGACGCGAGTACCTAATTTCACAAAAGTTTCGATACCTTTTTCAGTGTTCTCAAGGATGTCACGGGTGGGATACCAGAGTCCCTTTTGACCGATGACAATGACCGTACTGGCCCCGAACAAAAAGTAGCCTTTTTCCTCACCACGCCGGAACACTTTTTTAGAAAAAGTTTGCACAATTTTACCTACAAACATGGCCCCAACTTCAATATAAGCAATTTTCCCAAAATTAACCGTGTCCAAGATCGTTACATGTCGCTCATTGGTGATAAAGATATCTGATTTCTTTTTAAGAGCAAGCGGGTTTACCGAATGAAATAAACCGGAAATACGGTAGTGATCCAGAGGCCTGCCATCATCAGGAAAATGGAAACGGTGATAATCAACCGGGCACAATCGAGCAACAAGAATCGGCCCTCCTTGAAAAAGAGGTGCCCAGCGCTCATCAGCCAGCAATCGTGATGCAGTGAGGTACTCCCCCTTAACCGGAATTGTTAAGCTTGGAGAGATCTCACGATGGCCAAAATATCTGGCCTCGGCGAAGGCCGGCATTTCACCCTGAACTTCAGAGAGAGGACGTGCTCCGGGTTTAAATTGTCTACAAAAAAAACTATTGAAGGTGGGGTATGGGACAGTCGTATTGCCATTCGGCGTTTCAGGTAGATATTCATCCAAACTGATTTCATAATTGGTTAAAAATGGTTGAATTTTACGATGACTCAAACGAGTATTTTGGTACATTCCATACCATTTACTGAAAAAACGCTTGATTAAAAAATTCGAAAAAAAACGCCCTGGAAAAGAATTGTAAAGCCACTCTATGGCACGATCGCCATAGACTTTTTCGACTTCAACTACACCTTTTTCACGATTGAAAAATTGAATCATCATAAATTATTTGCAAAATTAAATAGACGTGATTATATCCTTTATATCCAGCTCCCACAACAATATGCGGAGCAATAAGGAGGGCAAAATGCGTCTATTCATAGCAATCTTTTCGCTCTTTTTCTCGCTTTCATTCCATACTGTACTAGGTGCCTCGTCGCCTAATAACAAGGCCCTGATCGAAAGTGAAAAAAATACCATTAAGATTTTTCAAGATAATGTTGACTCTGTCGTGAACGTCTCAACCATTCAGCAGCGCAATGGCGGATGGTTTTATGGCGACTTTGAAATGCCCGCAGGGGCCGGAACGGGCATTGTCTGGGACGATCAAGGGCACATCATCACTAATTTCCACGTTGTCCAAAATGCCACTAAATTTCAAGTGTCTTTTCAAAATGACAAAACACAATATGAGGCAACGCTTGTCGGAGTGGAGCCAAAAAAAGACATTGCCGTTCTGAAGCTCGTTAATCCGCCCAAAAAATTGGTGCCTATACATATTGGGTCTTCCAATGACCTTTTAGTCGGCCAAAAAGCGGTGGCCATAGGCAACCCTTTTGGTCTTGACCACACACTGACAGAAGGAATTGTCTCGGCGCTCGATCGAAAGATTGAAGGTATTGGCGGTGTAACGATTCATGGAATGATTCAAACTGATGCATCCATCAATCCTGGAAATTCGGGCGGGCCACTGCTCAATAGTTCAGGACTTCTTATCGGAATGAATACAGTCATTTTCAGCGGTAGTGGTACAAGCTCAGGGGTTGGATTTGCCGTCCCCGTCGACACGATTCTGAGCATTGTTCCTCAGCTTATTAAATTTGGAAAAGTCATTCGCCCAGGACTTGGAATCGGAGTTTTGCCAGAGAATGTAAAAGCACGCTTTGGTATCAAAGATGGCATTGTCATCACATATATTGATGAAAATGGCCCTGCGAAAAAAGCTGGATTAACTGGAATGGGCCAAGACGAATGGGGTCGTTACTATATTGGCGACATCATCATTGAAATTGATGGCAAGGAAGTTAACAGCTATGACGATATTTTTCATGTACTTGATACGATGAAAATTGGCGACGAAGTTTCTATCAAGTATGTCCGTGACGGCAAAATTAAAACCGCTAAGGTAAAATTATCAGGCGTCTAAAAGCTGGCAAGATACTCCTGAATATGCTCTCTGCCTAAAATGGTGCCACTGCCTTTGTGATCAAGGGCCAAGACTGTATCTAGCTGATCAACAATAAAACGATCGTGGGTAGAAAATAAATCTCCCACTTGCTGTTCGTGTGCGTATTTTCGTAAAAAATCAAAGAGCCAGTCTTTTTGCGTCATATCCAAATAGGTAAAGGGCTCATCCAAGAAAATAAATTTAGTTTTTTGCGCCAAGGCCCTACCGATCATGATTTTTTGTCGCTGCCCATCAGACAATTCAAAAAATGGCCGGTCCAAAAAATCTTGAATCTTCAAAATTTCTGCCAACTCACAGATGAGATCATGATCTTCCTTACGATAAGACAATCCTGCTAAATACGGATAACGCCCGAGCAATAAGACATCACGTCCGGAGAGGAGCATATTCGATGGCCAGACAGTCGTGACCATGGCCACAACTCGCGCACGCGCCAAGGGAGCCAAATCATACAGTGAATGATTTTCCAGATAAATTTGCCCCTGCCAAGGTTCCATAACACCCGACAGAGTCTTCAATAATGTCGTCTTGCCGCTGCCATTCTTTCCAAGTAATCCCATAAAATTACCCGGAGTAAAATCAAAATTCAAATTGGCCAACAGCACTTTTGAAATTTGCTTGTGAGCGTTCACGTAGGCAAGGCTTAAATCTTTAACCGACAAAATCATGATGCATCCTAAAATGCGTGCCTAAAATTTAATCTATAAATGAACAAGAGAATCACAGGGGCGCCTACAATTCCCAAAAGAGCATTTAAAGGCAGCGACTGTGGGGCCATCCCAAGGTTGATGCACTCAACAGTCAAGGCCATGATCGCTCCGATCAAAAACGAGATTGGAATCAAAATCCCATGTCTCTCCGTCTTAAAAATCATCTTACTTAAATGGATTGCGGCCAAGCCGATAAAGGCGACGGGACCACAAAAGGCCACCACCAATCCAGTCGAAAAGCCTGTGAGCAAAATAATCTGTAACGAAATTTTTTTAAAGTTCATCCCGCTTAAACGAGCATAGGTTTCCCCGAGATGAAGCAAATCCAAATGAGGTGCCATTCGCATGGCCAATAAAAGTGGAATAATCGAGGCAAGGACAAGAAAAGGCAGATCGGAAAGAGTGGTTCGCTGGAAGGTGCCGAATGACCAAAGCAAGATGGCCTTAATGTGATCTTGATGAGCGAAATTTAGACCGACGGTGAGCAGCCCACTGGCCAATTGAGAAGCAAATAAACCAAGTAAAACGAGAAGCATTTTATTTCCAATTTTTTTCGCAAGACCTGAAATAACGAACATCATCATAAAAGAACCGAGCAAGGCTGAGCCAATCGGGCCCAGGGTGGCCAACACTCCGCTCATTTTATGAAAAAACATAAACCACATAGCAACAAAAAGAGTTGCACCACTATGGATGCCGAGAATGTCAGGCCCTGCCAAAGGATTTTGAAAATAGCTCTGCATGAGGAGTCCTGACAAGGCCACAGCACCACCGGCCAAGCAGGCCGTCATAATGCGCGGAAAGCGTAAAAACCAGAAAATCTCGGAAGAAAATTGTGTGGAATAAAAGGCCACACTCAACAGCACCACGAGAACCGAAATTAGAACAGCAAATTTTTTTACCACTGCAAGGCCCTATACCAAATCAAGGAGTGAGTTGGCACCAATTCTGGGTGAAAGATTTTTGCCAAATCCAAGAGAACAAGATCAGGTCGATAAACTCCGTTTTCCCAAAAATCGATCCCACCATTTTCACTCTTTATTTTGTCATAATTATAAATTTTCAGTGGAAATTTATTGAGCATTTTGTAGCGCGGATCATCTTTTTGCAAAGATTTTAAGTTCTCAATGCTGGCGTGGGGTAACCAGAAATTTATCCGAGAGAAAACAGAGTAAACAAATTCAAAATCAAGAGCTTTTGTTTTTGCCTCTTTGGGAGAGGAAAAAACGTAGTCCCCACCGGCATCTTCAACTAATTTGGCCAAATAACTATCTCCGCCCGGAGATTGCCACTCGCCTCCCCAAAAAGAACCCATCATGACCTTTGGGTGCAAGGCAATTTTTTGAACATCACTTTTCGTCTTCTCATAGGACTTCACTATCGCCAAAAAGTCTTTCTCCGCATCATTAGGACAGTTCATGACCGCACAGAAAACTTTACTCCACTCCGCTCGACCAAGTGGATGAGGCTCCAGGTATTCTGCCAGGCCAAGGTAATTTAATTTCAGCGCTTTAAATTTCTGCTCAAGTGAAAATTCCTGCTCAGCCAAAGGATAAAGCAAAATCAAATCAGTTCCCAAAGTTGCTATGGCCTCTAAATTTGGTGGGTACCCAATATCTTTAAGCTGACCAATTTTTATTTTTTCTAACGCCCAGGGACTGTTAATAAAGTTTTTTCCACTTATCCCAATCAGGACATTATTCATTTTGCCAAAATCAAAAAGGGGAATAAATGTTGTTGAAAGACTTAAAACTTTTTTGAAGGGTGGGCGAAATGTTCTAAGCCCAGGGCATGAAAATGGTCCTGAGGAAATCAAAATAATCTCTGATCCGCCCTTTAAAGCATAACCTTTCTTAAATTCAATAAAAGAAAATCCTTTTCCTTTAAAAAAAGTAAAACCCTGGGCATACAAAGGCTTGATCTCTTGCACACTCTCAGAAGAGGATTTAAGACAGTCTGAAACACTTTGAGGAATACCTGCCTGCGATAAAGAACTAAAGAAAATAATGATAAGAAGAATCAAAGAACTTCGCATCAGACCATATTGGGATCCATCGCATCACGAATCCCTTCTCCAATCAGGTTCAAAAGAGTCAGCGTTGAAAAAAGGGCAAGGGATGGATAGACCGCCAACCACCAAGCGATGGTGTAATTTTTTTGCGCCTGGGCCAATAACTCTCCCCAACTCGGAGTTGGAACTTCAAGACCGAAGCCCAGATAGTCCAATGAGGCCAGTCCTGAAATATGCCCGGCAATCGCAAAGGGGGCAAAGGTAATTAGAGGAGTCAGCGAATTGGGTAAAATATGTTTAAAGACAATCTTAGAGGATGAAGCCCCCATGGCACGAGCGGCCTCAACAAATTCTCTTTTTCTATTTTTCAAAAATTCTGCCCGAACATAATAACTAATACTGATCCATGAAAAAACACTTGAGATCAAAACCAACATCAAAAGGCTGGGGGTAAAAATTGAAATCAAAATAATAAGAAGAAAGAACTGGGGTACGGTACTCATGATTTCAACAATACGCTGGCCAAAAAAATCGATTTTCCCACCGTAAAATCCCATCAAGCTGCCAAGTATCGTGCCTATACCAAAATCAATGACCCAAACGAGAACCGCATACACGATACTGTATTTAAAGCCATAGAGAAGCCTGGTAAACACATCACGCCCACGATCATCAGTCCCCATCCAATTCACCTTGGTCGGTCTTCCTGGATAATTTTCAATGACCTTATTACTTTCAAACGGATCCCATCTATTGATCGGCCACCAAGCAAAATCTCCATTTTCAAATTTAAACGCCCTATAGTCGGTATCAAAAGTGTCAGTGATCCCAAACACTGTCGGATGATAATTGACCACAGCAGGGAAATAGAGATGCCCATGATACTTCATTACGATCGGACGACTATTTGAAAGGACAGGCGCAATTAACGTTAGAATTATTGCCGACAGCAATAAAAACACAGATACAACAGCGAGCGTTCTTCTCTTGAAACGCCGATATCTTTTTAAAGATAATTCATTGGTAATTAAATAACGTTCAATCATGTAAAATCAATCCGTGGATCTACGACAACGTAGGCAATATCACTTAATAAATTTCCCACCAACATCAAAACGCTTTGAATAAAGACCGATCCCATAATGACATTGTAATCGCGCTCTAAAACGGCTTGGTAACTCATGAGGCCAATACCATCTAGTCGAAAAATTACTTCTAAGAGCAGTGACCCGGCAAAAAACACAGATAAAAATCCCCCAAGTCCCGTTACGATCGGAATGAGTGCATTTCTGAGTGCATGCTTTAAGTAAACAACTTTTTCTGAAAGGCCTTTGGCACGGGCGGTTCGAATATAATCTTTTTTAATTTCATCAAGCAGAGAATTCTTCATCAACATCGTAAGCACGGTAAAACTGCCGATCATATAGCAAACAAGAGGCAGGATGAAGTGATGAAACCGATCCCAGATTTTACCGGCCATGGTGAGATCGTCATAATTATCGGAAAGCAACCCGCCAATGGGAAACCATTCCAAATAATTTCCACCGGCCACGAATTGAATCAAAACGATGGCCAACATAAAACTGGGGATTGAATACAAAGCAAAGAGCAAGACACTGGAAATCATGTCGAACCGGCTACCATTTCTGATGGCCTTAAAAACACCTAAAAAGATGCAGACTATATAGCTCAGAAATAAACTGGTAATCCCAAATTGAAGCGAGACCGGAAATTTGCTGACAATGACACTGATGACGGAATCACCATAAGTAAATGAATCACCAAAATTCAGATGAGACAAATTCTTGAGCCACAACCAGTAGCGTATATGGACAGGCTTATCGAATCCATATTGCTTTTTTAGCGCCTCAATAACTTCAGCGGAAATGGCACTGCCGCGCTCACCACCCCTTGAAGACATTCCACCACCACCGCCACCAGCGCTGCCCATTCCTGAAAATTTGAGCTGCTGAATCTTTTGCTCAATGGGGCTACCTGGTGCCAGGTTGATAATGAAAAAGACGATTAGTGTCACGCCCAACAATGTGGGGATCATGATCAAAAATCGTCTTAAGATGTAAATTCCAAGTCCCATGCGTTTACTTTTCTAGCCACCAATATGAAAGGCCTACAGAATAATTGTAGGTATCCTTAACGCGCTTTAAGCGTTTTGTATGGCCGTAATATCCATATTTTGAGTTAAAAAAGAAGATATATGGAACATCGTCTGCGATCAGTTTATAAACTTCACGTAAAAGTTTAACTCTGTCTTTTTTCTCAATTGCCATCCGGGCCTCATCAATCAACTTATCGACCTTCGGATTGCTGTAGCTGATGAAATTGGAACCCTGCTCCGCAATGGATGATGAGTGCCAAATTTGCTTGGGGTCAATATCAACAGAACCAGCTCCCCAGGCCAAACGCACCATTTGAAATTTACGTTCATCTAAAAGTTTAATGAAGGTGTTCCATTCGACATACTTAATATTGACGTCAACTCCGGCCTTCTTGGCATCTTCTTTGAAAACCGTGAGATATTTCACGAAATCCTGCAATGGTTCCAAAATGGTAAAACTTAATTTTACTTTTTGCCCATCAATCACCTTATCTAAAATTTGGTCACCATCAGAATCTTTCCATCCGTCTTCTTTTAAAAGATCCATGGCCTTTTTCATGTCAAACAAAATGGGCTTCACATCTGGATTAGCGTATTCACTCTGCTTATACCAAGGACCATTGGCCAACTCACTTTGACCAAAAAGAAATTTTTCATTCATCAAATCGCGGTTCACAAGATGGTAAAGTGCTGTACGCAATTTTTTACTTTGAAACATAGGCTCTTTTAGGTTGAAACCAAGAAAGGCATAACCTTTAGCTGCTTTGGATTCATATTTCACTTTAAAAACTGACTTGCCCCATTTTGGTCCAGAAGTTTTCTTGTTATAAGCTTCCGTATTGAGCGAAATAAAATCCAGCTCTTCTTTTTCGAGCATGGTAATGGCGATAGTATCTTCTTTCACAAATTTCATGAGGATTTTTTCGTAATTCTGAGTATTCTTGAAAAAATCAACCTTGTAGCCCCACCAATCTGGATTTCTTTTGAGGGTAATGCCCTTGGTGCGATCATAACTGTCAACCTTGTACGCACCAGTTCCAATAATGGTTTTATTTAATTCCTTCTCTTGTTCCTTGGTGGGATTTTCATAGATGTGTTTTGGTAAAATTGTAAGACCAGCTGCTACCGCAAAATTTTGAAAGTAAGTTTTCTTACAAGTAAAACGGACTTTGTTGGGAGCAAGAATCTCAACTTTTTCAATGTCTTCATAGTACGGTCGCATGTGCGCCGTCTTGTATTTATTATGAGGTTCCATAATAGCGTCAAATGAAAATTTGACGTCCTCAGCTGTCAGCGGTTTGCCATCATGCCACTTCACTCCATCACGCAAAGTGAATTCAAAAACTTTTCCGTCTTTTGAAATAGTCCATTCAGAGGCCATGGCAGGCACCCAGTCGTATGTCTCGGGATGGCGCACGGCCAATGAGTCTAGGACATAATCCTGTACCACTTGCCCATAAGCATCAGTCGATGAAAGAGGATGCATTGTTGTTGGTACGGATTCCAAATTGTAGAGAAAAGTTCCACCCTTTGGTGCATTGGGATTACCCAAATTTTCTGCATGAGCAGAAGACAATAAAATCAAGGCCAATAAACTGACTAGCAGGCGCATAATTACTCCCATTTCAGTACTTCAAATGTTTGCATCAGTGTAGTGTAAAAAATGACCTGAATCAAAAACTATTACAAATACTTTTACATCTATAGTGCCGAGCGGCGTATTACTTCTTATAGAAAAGGCGCGGATCAAGAGACCATCGATCAGTAACCAAATTTTCATCTTCAATTTTGTATTTCTGCAATTTCAAATCCAATTCATCAAGACGCATTTGCAGGTCTTTGAAGTTTCGCAAGGCCACCAGTCGATCTTCCTCAATCAAGCCCAGTTCCTCTCTCCATTCAGACTCAAGTTTTTCGCGCAATAATTTGTATCGTTCGTTAACGGCACTCACTTTTTCTGTGTAGTTATCAAGTTCCTTCTGATTACGAGATACCTTTCCTTGGATCGCCAGCCGCTTTTTGAGCAAGATATCCACCAACTCATGACCCATGGCCAAATTATTGGCCAAATCTTGCGAATAAAATTGCAGATACCGCCCCATCGTCAGCGATACGCCTGTTACACAATTTTTGTAGTCTGGAACTCGCATAGAAAAATAGTCATTACTTTTTCCGACGATATAGGCTGCGCAGCGAATAATGGGATGGTGCACATCCCAAAAACTAATCTTGTCTTTTTTATTAAGATAGCGCACATTGTCAAAGGTTGCTCTAACCCTTACCAATCCGCCTTCAACGTTGATTTTGGATACTCTCCCAGAAAAAAGTCCTGTGACATCTTCCTTGGCCATCACAGAAGAGGAGATGAAAATGCCAAGAACAAAACAGTAAATGAGATTTTTCAATGTCATATAGTAATTATGTAAGAGAATGCTGTGATTTGAAAGAGTGCAGTCCTCTTCTACCTAGATTTCTGCAAAATTATACTAGTTGTATATTCTTTTTGATGGAGGGGCTCTTCGTATTTCAAAACTTTTAAGGTTGGAAAAAGGCCCAAAAGCTCACCAGGATGCAAAAGATATTTTTGAGAGTAATGCTCATTTCCAGGAACTTTTAGCTGGTTTTCTGTATGCGCCTCATAGATCAAAATCCCGCCTGGACGTAACCATTTCATCATTTTCTCGTGTAAAGAGCGTTCCACGTAATAAAAACAAATAATGGCGTCGTAGCTGGCGTCAGGAATTTTATAATCCGTCATTGAGGCGACAACGGTGTCAATACGAACGCCAAATTCTTGGGCCAGAGCACGGGCCTTGCGAACGGCGACAGAACTGATATCAATTCCAACCACTTTATACCCTTTGCGCGCCAAAAATACGGCGTTTCGCCCCTCACCCATTCCCATATCAAGAACATTGGCTCCGGCAGGAATATAATCAAAATTGGCGGCCAAGAATTTGGCAGGGGTTTTTCCGAAAACATACTGATCATGAGAATATTTTGTATCCCACATGGATTTTTCGTCTTTTGTCTGACGTACCCCAGATAGAATTTCAAATTTATTACGAGAAAATTCTTCCGCATTTACTGAACAAAAAATAAGGATCGAACACAAGATGGCCCACATGTGCAGATTATGACTCAGGAATGTTAATTTTGAAAGGATCGATTGAACTCTCTTCTTGCACCGCTGGGGCGGGAGAAACCCCTACGTGACCAAGCTCTGCCTCTAAATATAGTTTCAAGAGATCGTAATGCACTTGCATCTCTCGAAGCACCCGAATTACACGATCTTCCACTGTCGCGGGCATGTCTTCTGTCACATTCAAATACCATTTTAGTGCATCAATTTCCTTATAGAATTTATCGAGGGCAAGCAAAAGATCTTCACTCAAATATTTCAGGTCGATAATGGGAATTTCAAAATAACGGGTTTTCAGGACATCTTTAAAATGTTCACGTGTTCTCTTATTAGCAAACACTTGCATATATTCACGAAAATTATATTTGAGACGGTCATGCAATGCCTCAGCGTCCAACTTAATTAATACCAGCAAGCTCCGCACAATGAGCTGTTGATCATTCATAAGTCACCCTGTAAGAAGCGGAAGTGTTGTTCTCCTACCACCTGGCCACTTTTCCGATTGTTTGTACTCATTATAGTAAACAATGGCCGTCTCTCGGGCCAAGTCATCCATGAGCATGGGGAGTTTATGATAGTAATATCGATTTTTCCTCATCAGTTCCATCATCTGAGTCACAGGTGAAAAACTGCTCACGTCGATGAGTTTGTGTTTTCCAGTGAGCAACGCCTGATCAAGATAATATTTTCGGCCGACAAGCCAACTTCTGTAGGAGGTTAGATCTTGGCAAACTGATAAGATAAGTGAACTCTCGCCAAAGGAGGACAAGTTCTTCAAGTCTGCAAAACTGACGGGCACAATATCGATTCCAAACCCTGAAAGTAAGCGTGCGAGTGGAAAGAAAAAAATAGGAAGTTCCGGTCGCAACTTCAGATAAAAAAGAAATCGTTCTTCAGGTAAGGACATAAAACTCCCTGCCCTTATTATGCTGCGCATTGCGTCTTTTTAGAACCCGGCAAAATTTGGCCAAAATAAAAAGGGGAGGCCTAAACCTCCCCTTTCTTTAGAAATTTTGAATACTGGACTGAATTACATCATTCCGCCCATTCCACCCATTCCGCCCATTCCACCGGCACCGCCGCCATGAGCATGAGCTTCTTCTTTCTTTGGAAGATCAGCAATCATGGTTTCAGTTGTCAGCATAAGGCCTGCAATAGATGCAGCGTTTTGGAGAGCTGAACGAACCACTTTAGTTGGGTCGATAATTCCAGCTTCTACCAAATCTTCAAAACGGTTTTCGCGAGCATTGTAGCCCCAGTTGCCTTTGCCTTTGTAAGTTTTCACTTCATTGACAACGACAGAACCTTCAAGCCCAGCGTTGATTGCAATTTGGCGAAGAGGTTCTTGGCAAGCACGCCAGATAATCTTAACACCAAAATCTTGCTCATCATTTTCTGCTTTGAAAGAATCAAGGCAACGACTTGCTTGCAATAGAGCGGCTCCACCACCAATAACAATACCTTCTTCAACAGCAGCGCGAGTAGCGTTCAAAGAATCTTCTACGCGATCTTTCTTTTCTTTCATTTCTGTTTCTGTAGGAGCGCCTACACGAACAACAGCGACACCACCAGAAAGCTTAGCAAGACGTTCTTGCAATTTTTCACGGTCGTAGTCAGAAGTTGTTTCTTCAATTTGGGCCTTAATTTGGTTAACGCGAGCATTGACGTCTTTCTTAGAACCAGCACCATCAACAACTGTTGTGTTTTCTTTGTCGATGCTTACTTTCTTAGCGGTTCCGAGATGCTCAAGCGTACAAGCTTCAAAACTCATACCCAATTCTTCAGAAATAACTGTACCACCAGTCAATACGGCAAGGTCTTTCAACATATCTTTTCTGCGATCGCCAAATCCAGGAGCTTTTACAGCAGCAACTTGAAGACTTCCGCGTAGTTTATTTACTACAAGAGTTGTCAGGGCTTCACCTTCAACATCTTCGGCAATAATCAAAAGAGGTTTTCCAGTTTGAACAACTTTTTCAAGAATTGGCAAAAGCTCTCTCATGTTGGCAAGCTTCTTATCTGTGATAAGAATCCATGGAGTGTCAAAACTAACTTCCATTTTTTCTGGATTGGTTACGAAATAAGGAGAGAGGTAACCACGGTCAAATTGCATACCTTCAACAACATCAAGTGTTGTTTCAGCTGTTTTACTTTCTTCAATTGTAATAACGCCGCTTGTGCCAACTTTGTCCATGGCCTGAGCGATCAGCTTTCCAATTTCTTTGTCGTTGTTTGAAGAGATAGTTCCAACTTGGGCAATTTCTTCAGAGGTTTTTACTTTCTTAGTTTGCTTCTTGAGCTCAGCAACAATTTTCTCAACGGCTTGGTCAATCCCTTTCTTGAGTTCCATTGGATTGTGTCCGGCAGTTACGAATTTTGTGCCTTCGCGATAGATAGCTTGAGCAAGAACGGTGGCAGTCGTTGTACCGTCGCCAGCATCTTCATTAGTTTTTTGAGCAACTTCTTTCACCATTTGAGCGCCCATATTTTCGAAGTTGTTTTCCAATTCGATTTCTTTGGCAACTGTAACACCGTCTTTGGTAACTTGAGGTGCACCGAAAGATTTTTGAATAACAACATTGCGACCTTTAGGTCCAAGTGTCACTTTTACTGCATTGGCAAGAGCATTAACTCCGTTGAGGATCAATGTTCGTGCGTCTTCTGAATACTTTAATTCCTTAGCCATAAGTATCTCCTATAAATTATTTGTTACTTTTTTTATTATTGAATAACACCGAAAATATCTTCTTCGCGCATAATCAAAAGGTCTTTTCCACCTACTTTCACTTCTGTTCCGGCATATTTGCCAAAAATAATTTTATCTCCGGCCTTCACGTCTAATTTTTTATAGCTACCATCTTCAAGCACTTTACCTGGTCCAACGGAAATTACTTTCCCTTGAGCTGGTTTTTCTTTGTTGGTGTCTGGAATGATAATCCCACCCTTGGTGCGGTTTTCTTCCTCAGTTCTCTCGACTAGCACACGATCTTGTAGCGGTCTTACTTGCATAAAAAAGCTCCTCCAGAAAAAGATTAGGTTTTTAAAATAAACGTGACGCAAATTTAATATCACTTGGAAGAATGTCAAGGGAGAGGCATTAATAAAACATTAGAGCACGGTGCACCAACAAGATTTTTTTCTATAAAATTAACCGGTTGCATAAGAATCAGCCCAACTCCTGCCAGTTGGGACCGATCCCAAGATCAACGGTTAGGGGAACTTTTAGCGTCACAGTTCCTTCCATGGCATTCTTCACCAACGTTTTAACCTGCTCAATCTCATCCAGGGGAACTTCAAAAATAAGCTCGTCGTGAACCTGAAGCAGCATACGCGTTTTTAATTTATGTAAACGAAGCTCATCATCAATACGAATCATCGCCAACTTAATAATGTCAGCGGCAGTTCCTTGAATCGGGCTATTGATCGCCACTCGCTCTGCCTGTGATTTAATCATACGATTAGTAGATTTTATTTCCGGCAAAAAACGTTTACGTCCATGCAAGGTGACAGCATAACCATGAACTTCCGCAAATTCTTTTAGTCCATCCATGTAGGCCTTCACTTGGCCAAAACGA
>JAHFAA010000212.1 GCA_023250775.1 Bdellovibrionales bacterium | reverse complement strand
AACGGCCTGCAAGTCGAAGGCACTGAGACTCTCACCCGCCTGGGCTTTGCCACCACCGCCACCCATGACAGCATAGAAGCGGCCCGCAAATTTGGCGCTTCGGCCTTGATCGTTCATCACGGTCTGATTTGGAAACACTCAGGCGCGAAGGCCATTGTCGGACCTCACTATCAACGCCTGCACGGCCTGATTAAAAACGACATCAATCTCCTGGCCTATCATCTGCCTTTGGACGCCCACTTAGATTGTGGTAACGCTGCCACCTTGGCGCGCAAACTTGATCTCACAGCACTCATCCCCTTTGGGACTTATAAGCTGATGCCTCTTGGGGTTCAAGGCCATTTTCCAACTCCCATAAGCGCCGAAAAACTTGGAAAAAAGCTGAAGGAAGTTTTAGGGCGAGAAGTTTTTTATACTTCCCCGGAAAATGTGCAGGACATCTCCAGCGTGGGAATTATCACCGGCGGCGCATCCCGTGAATGGACCTTCGCCGAGGCCGAACGACTCGACGCCTATATCACGGGCGAATTATCTGAACATGATTGGCACGATGGCCGCGAGGCCGGTCTGCATATGTTTGCCGGAGGCCATTCGCCGACTGAACGTTTTGGAATTCAGGCCCTCATGGAAAAAGTCAAAGAAACTTTCTCCGTCGAAGTGGCCTTCTTCGATTCTCCCACACCCGTTTAGCTTTTTTTCTTGAGCCCAGCACGCAGCAATTCACGCACACCTAAAACACTTTGCGAATAGGTGCGCCCCTCGAGATAGGCCAATGAGATAGTATTCGTAAGCGGCTTGCCGCTGCCTTTGAAAATAAAAAGATCATTGCCTTCGCGCCCCAAACGCTCCACCACGTGTAACGGTAAAATCCCCACACCCAGGCCTTCACAGATCATGCGTGACATGCCCTGAACATCCATCAATGATGCGCGCACTCGAAAGGCGACTTCACCCCCGAGATGGTGATGAGACCACATTTTTAAAACCGGCGCACCCTCAACATAATCAACGAAATCCAGTTGCCCGTAAAACTTCGCGCTGTGAGTGATTTTATCTTTGATGGTGGAGTGGTACATTTTAGAACAACAAAGCACCAAGACTTCCTGCAAGATCGCCTCAGTTTTAATCTGCCGATCGATGTTGTATTCGTCGACGAAGGCGAAATCCAAATCCCCACGCAAAAGTAACTGATTCATTTCCACCGCATGGCCATATTTAATGTGGAAATGCAGGCCCTCATGTTCATGGCCGATGCGCGCCAAAATGGGCAATACCAAGTTGTTCCCAAATTCAAGAGGGACGCCAAGATTTACCGGGCCACTGAAGGCCCGCTCCTTCCCGGTGATTTCGAGCAGAACATGTTCTAAATCGTGAAACATTTTTTGCGCCACTTGATACAGCTGATGCGCCTTTTCCGTCGGCACCGGTCGCTGTTTAATACGATCAAAAAGAGGAACACCGACATATTCTTCTAAATGTTTCATATGCTGGCTGACTCCCGATTGAGTCATAAACAATTGCTCAGCAGCTTTTGTCATGCTTTGGGCCTCGTACACTTTGACGAACACATTTAATAAATTGAGATTGATATTGGTAATGAGCATATGACCTACTTCTAATGGGTTGGATTATAGATCAGTATTTTAACTGATGAGTTCACAGAATTAAAGATAATTTCAAATTATCCTACAGCGGTCCTATAAGTGGGCAATTAAAAAAATTACGAACGGAGTCACCCATGAAAACGTTGATTGTATCTTGCTTTCTTGCCCTTAGTTTCGCAGCTGCCAGCGCCTCAGAAGTCACTTTCTCAGTCGAAGGCGAACTTCAGAATGTTGAACTTAATGGTAAAGTAGTCGCACAAAAGATTATTGCTATGGGACATGAATTTTACCTCTCCTCATCTGAAAAGGATGAAGACAGGGAATGCCTCAATGGTGTTTATCAAGTAAGTGCCAATGATTCAGAAGACCAAGACGTTAAACTTCTTCAAATTCAACGTTGCGACCAGACCACTAATCCGGCCATGACTCGCAAAACAATTTTCTGCCCAGCTGTCTATATGCCAGTGTGTGGAATTCCCGCCAATAGCAGTGCCCCCCGCACCTATGGCAACAATTGTGAATTGAATCGCGATGGCGCTAAAAAACTCTTTGACGGTGCTTGCGAAAAGGCCCTGAACTCCATCAGTATCGGAGCCGCTCTCAATCGTTTTCTGAAATAATTCTGCATAAAATGGGTGACGAAATAAAAGGCCTCTGAAAAGAGGCCTTTTTATTTGAGTTTTAGTGAAAGAGTTAAAACAAAGCGAGCGACAGGTTCATCGTTCAGTTTCTTAGGACAATAGGCCACAATATTTAAAGGAAGTTCTTCTCGCTCCTTGGACACAAGAGTCTTTTCAACCAAGGCCTTAATTTCCACTCCCTGTTCACAAACAAAAATCACATTGTCATGGGCGCGTTTTAAAAATTCGGCCTTAAAATCTTTAAACACCAGAGAAATTTTGTGCCCAGACTCTTGAATCATTTGCATCGCTGCAAGGCCGCCAGCACAATCGGCTCCAGCACAAAGCACCCCAAAATACATTGCCCCCAAATGATTTTTTGTGCGATAGCTTAAAGGAACTTCAATGACAGTTTTCTTTTCGGTCAACTCGACCACTTTAGGTCGAATAAAAAAAAGCATCGGGATATTCAGCAAGCTAAAGGCGCGCAAAAAGAAAGTATCTTTCACCATCTTGGGTAATGGCAATTTATTGTGCAAGAGCGGTACTAGGTTTCTCATAAACTCCTTTCTATTTCTTTCCCACGCAGGTAGGCCTTCTGAGTGGCACGTTCAATAATCTCTTTCATTTTCGCTTCTTCGAAGATCCTCAAGGCCTCGATGGTCACACCGCCCCTGGAAGAAACTTGCTGTTTTAATTCGGCGGGAGATTGTCCGTCTGTCGCCAATAAAGTCGCCGAGCCTAAAAATGTTTGTATCACCATTTTATTCGCATCCTCATGAGCAATGCCTCGCTCCGTGAGAATTTCGATCATCAGACGGGCCCATTCAAAAATAAGTGCCGGGCCTGAACCAGTGAAGGCGGTACAGATATCAAGCTGATCTTCTTTTTCTAAATTAAAAACCGAGGAAAATTGAGCGAACGCATTTAAAATTTGAGTCCTCTCAGGCAAGCCGATGGTTGGGGTGAAATAAAATAAATTAACTCCGAGTTCAATTTTATTGGGAGTATTGGGCATCATGCGAACAATCTTTGTGACACCTAATTTTGCAGCCAAGGTGGAAGTTGGGATTGCCGCCATAATACTAAGAACGACCTCGTCACCTTTGAGCCGCCCCTTGAGTGCTTGGGCCAGATCATTAAACTGCTGGGGACGGCAGGCAATAAGCACAATATCTAAGTTAGGCAATTGATCCAGCGACAAGATCTGCGTCCCCTGAACATCTTCGGCCAATTTCTGAGACTTTTCTGCGGTCGGGTTATAAAGAAAAAACTCAAATCCTGCGTGAACACGATGCAGGCCTACCGCCAAAACACGACCCATTTTACCAGTACCCAAAATCCCAAACTTCTTCAGCACACCTGACTCCTATGCATCAAGGTTCAGAGGTGCGCCATGCCTCATGGTATTTACGGCAAGGGAACGGACATAGGAGAACTCTTCCAGCAAACGAGAGAAGTGCCCGACAAAAGGCCCGTCAAAAGGAGTCATGATTTTTTTCATTTGAAAATTCAAGGCATCGGAACGCCCTAAAATTTCTTTTGAAAGTTTTTCCACTCGCACCATATCACCATCGATAATGACGGCCCCCACATCGTGAGTACAGACGGCCTCTAATAAATCCTGATGTTGAGTAAAGGCGACGGCAAAATTTTCTGGAGAACCTCCGGCAGCAAGATAACGGCGGTAGACAAAATCCCAAAAAATAAAGGCATCACGGTTGCGTGCCATTACGGTCACCCCAACTCCAATGGTCCAGGCGCCAATGACTTGCATCAGAGTGGCAAAGTGGGCGCGTTTTTCAAACGCCGCAACCACAATTTTCCCCATGCACAGGCGGAAATCGTTGTAGGAAAGCTGCCCGGGAATAACTTTATTCTTCACACCCTTGTAATAAAAATCATTTCCTTCTTTTTCCAGATAACTTCTGAACTCGGTCAGCACTCTTTTATTTTCACCGTAAATCCCCTGGAAGAGATATTCAAAATGGTGCTGCAATTCTTCCATGGTTTTCAAAACTCGCGGCAGACGTCGTCTAAATGGCAGGCCGGAAGCACGTGCCAATTTTGAGACTCGGCCATCTCCTTCTTCATCAACCGGAGTTTTCTGTGCCAGTTCGGCAAGCATCGGATTATTGACTTGGTGAAGATGAAAACGTTCCAGATACTGGACTCCACCGGCCTTAGGGCCTGTGCCGGACAACTTGAATCCACCGAAAGGTTCGATCGCCACTCGCGCACCGGTAATGCCCCGGTTGACATACAAATTTCCCGATTCCATTCGCTCAATGCAGTAATCAATATCGTCTTGAGACTGACAATAGATGCCGCCGGTCAGAGCATAATTAGTGGCATTAAAAAGCGCTATGGCCTCATCTAAAGTTTCAAAAGACATGAGGTGAATAACCGGTGCAAAAAGTTCTCGTCTGGAAAAACTTGAGCGATCCTTCAGACGATCTTTGGGAAGCTCGATCACAACCGGGCCTACACAATAACCTGGAAGATCATCGGCTGAGCGATCAATCCACACCTTGCCACCATACTGCTGGGCCTCACCCTTCGCCTCTTGAACTGATTTTAAAACACGCGCCTTATCTTGAGCTGAAATCAAGGGATTGATAAAAGTTGAGAGTTCATAGGCCTTTCCAACTTGAATCGTGGACGACGCCTCTTTCAAACGCTCCGCCAATTTGTCTTTAAGGGAAGAGTGAACCAGCACGCGGCTCAAGGCAGAACATTTCTGGCCCCCATGGCCGAAGGCACTGTAGAGAATGCCAGAAACGGTCTCATCTAATTCCGCATTGGCGGTGACGATCACAGCATTCTTTCCTCCCATCTCGGTAATCACTTTGACGGGATATTGCAGATTGTAGCGCTTATTTTCGTACATGCGCGCCGAGGCCTGTCGATAGATCGAAGTCCCGACACTCATAGAACCTGTGAAGACGATGGCAGCAATTTGCGGATGTTTTACCAAGGCATCGCCGACAATTTCGCCAAGGCCAGGCAAATGAATAAGGGCCTCTTTTGGAACACCAGCTTCATGCATAATATCCACGAAGGCCTGAGCAATCAAAGGTGTTTGTTCCGCCGATTTTAAAATAACGGGATTGCCGGAAACCAAGGAGCTGGAAACCATCCCGCAGGGAATGGCCAGCGGAAAGTTCCAGGGCGCAATAACCGCCACAGGTCCGCGCGAATGATGAGCATAAGGCAAGGCCTGGAGGCGTGCCTCTTCGCGCGCATAAAAGTTTAGAAAATCAATCGCCTCATCCACATCACCATAGGCCTCACGCAAAGATTTACCGGCCTCGTACATAATCAAGGCGGACAACTCTTTTCTGCGTGCATACATAATCATGGCGGCATTCAAGATTTGCAAGGATCGAACGTAAGAAGCGCCATCGGCAAGCGGTCCTTCATTGTAATATCGATCGACCACTGAAACGGCCTTGTCAACATCGGCAGCGTTGGCAAAACGAATCTTGCCAACCAAAATCGATGGATCAGAGGAGGAAGTGACTGAAACCTGTTCTCCACTCAATAAAAATGAATTGGCAAAGTCGCGTCCCAATCCACTTTTGCCAAAATACTCAAGGGATTGCTCGACCGCCTCAAAATGTTTTTGGACATAAGGACGCATCGGCGGAAAGTTGAAATATTCTTCTGTTAACGCCGCTTCAGTCGGATCTCTTTCAACATCCCCGGTTTGAATTTTTTCTTGCAAGAGAGTGTCGGGTCGCACCAAAGAAGTTTTCTTTTTATGCGAACGCATGATGGTCAAAACACCGACCTGTGATGAATTTTCCATAATTCGACGAACCAGATAACCCATCCCCACCAATAATCCGCCAATCGGAACATAATTGCGAACGGCCCAGACCATTTTTCCCATGGCCATAGAAAGTGCTTCATAGGTCATGTGCAAGCACTGATGCTCAACGTGAGGAAGATGAGGGAATTTTTGCTCGCGTAATTCTTCGGCAAAACAGTGGTCAGAAAAATTATGACCGGCGACACATAACTGGAGATGAGGATGGTTTAGAAAAATTTTATAAATCATAGCGCGGAAGTTGAGATCGGTTTCTTCCTTATTTAGAAATTCGGGAGGATTGTAATTCGCCGCCCGTCCTTCAACCGTCTCGGCATCCCAGTAAGCGCCTTTCACGATCCTCACGGGCATTGTCAGTCCACGTTCTTTTGCTAAAGCAAGAATATCATCCAAATGGGCGGAAGCATCTTTGAGATAGGCCTGCAGAACAATTCCGGTGCTTCGGAAGTCTTTTAACGCCGGAGTGGTCAGCAAGACTTTGCGGTAGATTTTAAAAACCAAATCTCGGTAATGATAATGTTCGGCATCGACGTTGAGAAAAACATCATGCTCCTGAGCGGCGAGAAGGATTCGCTGCAAGCGCGGCCCCACCTGGCCATAGGTAAAATCGAAGGCCTCTGGCTTAAATTGGCCAGAAAGCGCCGAAACTTTTACCGAAACATTGGCCTTGTTAATGCCAGCAATATTTTTCTCACCCTTGGG